>CAXSHP010000029.1:4416-21004 GCA_964236935.1 uncultured Sphingomonadaceae bacterium | reverse complement strand
TAGAATATACCGGCGAAGGTGCCGCCGTCGCGGCGGGGGGCGACAGGAAGGGGGCGGACTATGCCGGGCAGCTTCACGTCAAGGCGGATTTTGACCTCGGTCGTATTGCCGATCTCACCGGTACCGCCTTCCACGTCGCGCTGGTGAATCGCCACGGGCGGAATGCCAGCAAGGATTATCTCAACGACGACGTTCTCCAGGTGCAGGAGATATTCGGTGGCGGGGGCGGCGTGGCGGCTCACCTCGTCTACGCTTACGCAGACATATCCAAGGGCGACGGCGCTCTCGATCTCGCGCTCGGGCGGATTCCGGTCGCGCACGATTTCGCGAGTTCACCGCTCTATTGCGACTTCCTCGACACGATCGTGTGCGGCAGTCCGCACGCCATAGGCGGCGACCCGGCCTTCACGATCTTTCCGGTCGCCACCTGGGGCTGGAGGCTGCGGATCAAACCTCGCAGCGACCTCGCGCTTCAGGCCGGAGCCTACCAAGTCCGTCCCAGCCATGGCGGGAACAGCGGCTTCGACTGGAGTCTTGGCGGTACGGGCGCCTATTTTCCCGTGGAGATCGACTATCTGCCCAAGTTCGGCAGCCAACACCTGCCGGGCCACTACAAGCTCGGCGCGACCTACGACAGCTCGAACTATCCGGACCTGTTCCGCAACATCGCCGGAATGCCCATCCCGGGCTCTACGCTCCCCCCGAGACAACATGGCGCGCGAATATCCTATTATGCGCTCGCTGATCAGATGCTGGTTCGCACCGGATCCGGCAGCACGTCGGGGGTGATCATCTTCGGCGGCTACGTTAACTTGGCGGGGGACACCGTACCCGTTTCCGCGATTGCGTTCGTCGGTGTGCATGCGCTCGGGCTATTTCCCTCACGGGCGCATGATTCCGTGAATCTACTGATTGGCAGTGCCGGCGCCAGCAGAGCGCTGGAGCGCACCCAGCGCATGGACGCGCTCCTTGGCGAACCATTCGCGAACGGTGCTGCCGGCATTGAGAGTCGCGAACACGTCGTCGAGGCCGATTATGATGCCCGTATCGTGCGTGGCTTCCATCTCATGCCGGACATCCAATATATCGCGCGGCCGGGTGCGACGACAGCCAACCGATCCGCACTGGTCGGCGCCCTCCGCTTCGATGTCATACTTTAGCGTTGGCGGAATTCGCAATTAAGTGAGGACGGCCAAGCCGGTACCGGCCAAGTTAGGAAGGGCTCCGGCTCCGTCGATCCCGTACATCTTCCTTCCGCACGCGCGTTATCCCGGTCTTGCCGTCGACGACGTGCTCTTCCTCCGCCTGAGTAGCGATGTCGCGTTGCAACGTCCCACCCGAGCGACCTCCGTGTGACGGCGCAGGCTCCATGTCTTCGATCCACTCACGATCATCGTGGCGTCGCGCATCGTCGGTTCGGTTATTCCTATCAGGCATCGTTATCTCCTCTGCAGTGTCTTTCGCTAAACGCCTTGAGCCGACGGCACCGTTTGCCACAGGGAATCGCCTTGCTAACCCGGTCGATGCTTCCGCAATGGATCTTCCGCACACGGCAATCTAACATGTTGCTATCCGCGCCGACCCGTAACGAGCTGATAAACGACCACCACGACTGCTACCACGAGCAAGATATGGATGAGTCCACCAGCGATGTGAAACACCAAGAATCCGAGAGCCCACAAGACAAGAAGGACTACTGCAATTGTCCAGATCATGTATCCTACTCCGTGCGAAATTGCGAAGCTGTCCCGCGTTAATGACGTAACGGAGCCGCATGCCTCAGTGTTCCGTCTAGGACACGAAATCGATTGCGATTAAAATTCTTCGTCAGCCTTTCTCGATGTCGGCGCGCCGAAGATGATGAATCGGCCTGCCAAGGCTCGCCGCCTTCGATAGCGGCGGTCCTGCAGCACTGCACCAGCACGCCTAATCACGGGCTAAGATCGATCGCGTCGGGCGCGGCGCGATTGGCGGGCGGGTTGCCGAAGCCGAGTTTCTGCGCGACCGCGTCGTTCCATCCATATGGGTCGGTGCGGAACACAATCTCGCCGGCCTTCCCGACGAAGACGTTCTGGTAGAGCAGACGTACCGGTATCTCTCGCGGCAAAGAGACGAATTTTTGGCGATGCGCGGCCGTTGCCTTCTGCCAGCGGTCGGAAACGCCTTCATCGGTAGCCAGCTGCTCCGCGAAGCCGGGCGCGTCCTCGACGCGCACGCAACCATGGCTCAGATGCCGCTGGCTTCGATCGAACAGCGACCGTGACGAGGTGTCGTGGAGGTAGATCGCCTGGTCGTCCCTCATGTCGAACTTGACGACACCCAACGCGTTCTTGGGTCCCGACTTCTGCACGATCCAGCCGCCACGCATCACCATGTTATGGTCGCGGAGATAATCACCTCCAACATGGGCCAGCTCCCCATTTTGAATAGACTTGGGAACCGTCCAGGTCGGATTGGCGACCAGACGGTAGATCGGGGCACCCAGCGGCGGAGTCTCCTTGTTTGGTTCGCCGACGATCACCTTGCGCTCGTCGACGAGCTTGCCATCTCGAAAATAACGCAGTTGCGCGGCGGCGGTGTTTACATCGATGCGCGTGGCGGGCGGTGTCCGCGACAGCCAGCGCCGCCGCTCCAGAGCCACAGCAAGCGCGCGCGCACGATCATCGGGGCCGAGGTTGAGCACCTCGAGCGTGTCCGGGCCGACGATGCCGTCCGCCGCGATGCCATAGTCGCGTTGGAGGTCTTTGATCGCATCGGAATAGGCCTGGGTATAGGTCGTCGGCTCCGCCGACGCCTTCTGTTGATCGGTTCGCGCGCTGCTGGCGTTTGACCCTGGGGAGGGTGGGGTGCCCCCGTCCGCCGATAGGTAACTGTTATCGACCAGTTGATGGACGATCGCCGGTACCCGCGCATCGCTGTCGCCGAGATGGATTGGCCCCTTGGCCTCGATCTTGTCGCCAGCGGCACTCGCCGCCTTATCCCGCTCGCTGAGATACGCTTGCGAAAGCTGTTTGTACGCCGCGTCCTGCGGTGCCAAGTCATCCAGCCACGTTGCCAGCGTGCCTTTGGCCAGCGCCTGCGCGAGTGCGGCAATGAGATCCGGGTCAGGCCGCGGGAGCGTGTAAACGTCATGAAGTGAGGATGGATCGACGCGGCCGTGGGCAAGTGCCGCGGCGTAGTCCAGCGCAGCCTCGGTGCGCGCTACGTCCTTCGTGGCCACTCCTGCCGACGATGATTGGTCCCGCAGGAAGTCCACCCGGTCGAGGCCGTGCCGCTCGCGGCCGGCAAGCGCCTGATCCAGCAGATGGGCGTTCCCCTCCGACCACATGGTGTGCCAACCCACCGCCTTGTAGAATTGATTTGCTTTGGTTCCGGTCGCGGCGGCCTTGAGCGCGGGGGCATCGGAGGAGGAGGCGCGCGACTTGCTTGAGACTGCTCCGGCGGTGACGGATTGCGCCAACGTCAGAGCAACCACCAACGGCAGGGCCACAACAAGGGCCGTCCGCCGCCCGGCGTCGTGGTTCGCAATGATCGTCATGTTCTCGGTCTTCCGGAGAGAGTTGCTTGAAAGGCTGTCACGTAGGGAATGCTGATCGCGAACCAGCCTTATCGGCAGCGACCACGCTGAAGCTGCCATCGGTTTCGAGCACCACTGCGGAGGTTAGCTCCAGAGCACCAAGACCGGATTGGCGTATCGCCGCCTTCACTTCTTCCTCCGTTACCCGCTCGTCGAACAGCGCGGCATGATCGATCATGCCGTCCGTCAGCAGGACCCGGGGGTTCGACTTGACCACGGCCTCGATCGCGGGCACGCGCAGCGAAAGCCAGGCAATCACAAACTGAAGCGCGGCAAGCGTCGCGAAGGCCAGCGCGCCTTCTAGGAAGGCGACATCTTTCGAGAGCAACACGGTCGCCAGCGTCGATCCCAAGGCGACCGTGACGACGAAATCGAACGCGTTCATCTTGGCAAGCGTACGCTTCCCGCTGATGCGCAGGATCGCGACCAAGATCAGATAAGCGAGCGGACCAACGATGAGCACCCGCATCAGCGCGAAAGCCGTACCATAGAACATTTAGCGCTCCCCTCTCATTGCTGCGGAACGTCCGCCGCCGACATCGCCTCGGCGTTCAGCTTTGCCCCGAGCAGGAGGATGTAGGCGGATAGCATCAGCCATAGCTGGAGCACTACGACCGCCCCTACAGGCCCATAGGTGCGGTCGTAGCTGCCGAAGCTGCCGAGATAGAACCCGAACCCGATCGTTCCGCCGAGCCATAGGAGCGTACCTACCAGTGCGCCGGGCATCACCCATTGCCACCGGCGCGGCTCGCGCGCGGGCACATACCGATAGACCAGAAACAGCGCGAGAATGGGACCAAGCGTCGCTGAAAACCAGAAACCCCAGTGAAGCGTCTTTGTCACTATCGGCAGGCCTGCAGGCACCAGCTGCTGAATGAATGCGAGCGCCGACATCGCGATCAATGCCCCGAGGAGCAAAGCGCCGCCGAGAAGGACGACCGCCAGCGCCATCGCGAGACGAGCGAAATACCTGCGGTCCTGTTCGACGCCCGACGCGATCCTGATCCCGCGCAGGATCGAGCGGCCAGCCCGCGCAGCGCTGAAAAGCGTCACCAGGCCTGAGCTCGCCAGGCCGATCGCACTTGCCTGGCGGTCCTTCGTCATGTCAACGAGCCACTTCTCCAGGAATCGTTGGGCTTCCCCCGGAATGACACTGACGAGCGCGTGGACGTTGCGGGTCACAGTGTCGGGATCTGTCATTAGGCCATAGAAGAGGACGACGAAGCCGAGCAGCGGGAGGAGAGCGAGAAAGCTTGCAAAGGCGATCGAGCTCGCCACGATGCCGTAATCGTCCGCCAGCGAGCCCGCGATGGCTCGTGACAGAAGAGACGGCCAAGCTCGCAGCGGGATGTCGCTCGGCCGTGCAGCCCTTTCGATTCCTGATGCGGACGCGGGACCCGTCAGCGACACCCACATCGCCTGTAGTCTTTTGACGGCCCCGGTCACGCGCCGTCGGCCGCAGTACATCGGCCAACTTCGCCGCCGGCCGCTCCGGCGACGGTGCCGGCAATCAGCTGTGCGCTCGGCCTGCGCCTGAAATAGGACCACAGCCAGCTGAGCATGACCGCAACCCGGCTGCGCCCCTCGACCAGGAAGTAGATGTGGGCGATGCCCCAGAACCACCAGGCGAGCGCTCCCTTTACCTTTACCCAACCGAGATCAACAATCGCTGCCTGTCTTCCGATCGTGGCCAGATCGCCGTGGTGGCGATAGCGGAATGGCTTCGGCGAGAGCTCTCCCCGAAAGCGCGCTCGGATGATCCCCGCGACATATGCGCCCTGCTGCTTCGCGGCTGGCGCGATGCCCGGAATCAGTCTGCCCTTGCGCCACCGCACGTGTGCCGTGTCGCCGATGACGAAGATCCGGTCGTCGCCAGGAATGCTTAGGTCCGTCGAGACCTTGACGCGACCGGCGTCGTCTTCATCGACATCGAGCCATGTGGCCGCGGGCGACGCGCGGACGCCGGCCGCCCACAAGATCGTCCGGCTGCTGACGACATCACCGGCGATGCTTGCGCCTTCCGCGGAAATCGCCGTCACCGGTGCCCCAAGGCGAACGTCCACGCCCCGCTCTCGAAGCGTCTTGAGCGCGAAGTTCGCGAGCCCAGTATCGAAACCGTTCAGGATGCGCTTGCCCGCCTCGACGAGCACGACACGCGTGCTGCGGGTGTCGATCCGACGGAACTCGCCGGCGAACGGACCATGGGCAAGCTCCGCGATCATTCCGGCGAGTTCCACACCGGTAGCTCCGCCACCGACCACCACGAAGGTCAGCAATGCCGCCCGCTGCGCCGCGTCATCGGTCCGCTCGGCGGTCTCGAAAGCGAGAAGGATGCGACGGCGGATCGCGGTTGCATCGTCGATCGTCTTGAGGCCGGGTGCGTGCTCTTCCCACTCCGGATGGCCGAAATAGGCATGGGTTACACCCGTCGCAATGATCAAGGTGTCGAACGGGATCACGTTGCCATCGGACACCAGGACCTTGCGCCCGACGCGGTCGATGCCCGTGACAGTTCCGAGGAGCACTTCGACGTCCGGCCGGTTACGAAATATCTGGCGGATGGGCCACGCGATTTCGGAAGGCGCGAGGATCGCGGTCGCTGCCTGGTAGAGGAGCGGCTGAAAGAGATGGTGGTTATGCTGATCGATAAGCGTGATCGCGACAGGCGCACCCTTGAGTCCCTGGACAAGCTCCACGCCCGCGAAACCGGCGCCTACTACAGCTATCCGGTGGGGCCGTCCGTCGGACTGGATATAGCGAATCGAAATCACCCCACTGCCGCCTTGGCCGATCTGCTGCACGTAAGATGCGCGGCGCATCGCTCAAATCACCTCACTTCCACCGGCGCTCTTGCGAATTCCGTCCAAGGGCGACTCCTCTTCCAACGAGCCGCAAGCAGCTGCGGCGCAGCTCTCGACATCAAGTTTAGGGCGTCTTGAGCTTCCACAGGTTCCTAAGCGGGGTCGTCCGTGGAGGTTATCGAATGATCGCGAATTTATCTTGATTGCGATCAAGCTGTCGCGGCGGCGCCACTTTATTGGCCGCTCGTGCCTATCGATTATCCGGGCTGCCCCCGACCATGACGCTTCCTGCTCCCCAGAGCCGTCATCGCAACCGCCTTCTCGGCTTTATCGCGATGATCCTCGGGGTGGCGGCGATGCGCGCCAGCTATCCGGTCACCATGCCCGTCCTGTTCGCAGCCGTGATCATCGCAGCGATCTGGCCTATGAAGCCCCGCCTCGACCAGTGGCTGCCCTCCAGGCTCAGCTATGTGGTGACCATATTCGTGCTCGTGGCGCTGCTGACCGGCTTTGCCGCCGCCGTCTATTTTTCGGTCGGGCAGGTCATCCGGGTTCTCATCGCGCACTGGCCGGAAGCAGAAGTCGGATATAACAAGCTCGTCGCCTGGGCCAGCCGCTGGGGCGTGCCGATCGAGGGCCCCGCGGACAAGCGCCGCATTTTCGGGTTTCTAGGCATGCTCGCTAGCGAGGCCTATACCTTCGCCGTCTATCTCGGTTTCGTCGGGCTGCTCGTGATCCTCGGCCTGCTCGAGGTGCCGCTGTTTCACCGCAAGCTCCAGACCGAGTTGAGCGGCCGGGCTCGCCACGACGTGATGCATGTCGTTCAGGACATTTCGGTAAAGGTCAGGCTGTACCTGAGCACAACCCTCGTCACCAGCGTTCTTACCGGCGTCGCCTCCGCTGCGTGCGCGTTTGCGACGGGCCTGGATCTAGCGCTGGTCTGGGGCTTGCTCAATTTCCTCCTCAACTTCGTGCCCGTCATCGGCAATATCGTCGGCATCATCCCCCCGGTTCTTTACGCCTTCATTCAATTTCACGGCTACGTGATGCCACTCTTCATTTTTGCCGCTTTTGCGATCGTGCAGATCGTCATCAGCAACTTCGTCTATCCGATCCTCCAAGGCAGCCGACTGGCGCTTTCGCCGCTGGCGATAGTCGTCGCGATGGCTTTCTGGACCTGGGTCTGGGGAATAGCGGGAGCTCTTGTCGCCGTGCCGCTGACGGCAGCGCTCGCTATCGTCTGCGCGCAGTTCGAGCGGACCAAATGGTTTGCTGCGCTCCTGTCGGCGGGTGAAGGCGACGCGACCGAATGACGATGATCCTTTTGACGTTGGTCGTCCCGTTGCTCGCGCTGCTTCGCTATGTGCTGCATGCGCCGGCGCTGGCGATCTTCGCGGTGGGCGGCGTCGCGGTCGCGATCCTCGCGGAGTGGATGCGGCGTGCGACCGAGCACATCGCCGCGCGGGCGGGATCGGCCATCGGTGGCCTGCTCACGGTAAGCTTCGGCAGCGCAGCGGAACTCATCCTTGCGCTCTTCGTGGTGGCTGCAGGCCATGGCGACATCGTTCGCGCACAGATCACCGGCTCGATCGTCGGCACCAGCCTGCTTGGCCTCGGCCTGGCAGCGCTGGTGGGCGGCTGGTCGCGCGAGCGGCAGACCTTCTCGCGCGAAAAGGCCGGCCTGCTGTCGACGCTATTGCTTCTGGTCGTGATCGCCCTGCTGCTGCCGGCCGTGTTCGACCAGGCCGACGTTGCGCGCAACGCGGCGGCGGCTGCGCGGCGTAGCAGCGAACAGGCGCTCAGCATCGGCGTCTCGCTTGTTCTGTTGCTCCTTTATGCGGGCAATCTCGTCTTCACCCTGGTCACCCATCGCGACGTGTTCGCCAGCGCGCAGGAAGCGTCGGAGGGGGAGGAAAGGTGGAGCCTGACGCGGTCGCTCGTCGTGCTGCTCGCCGCGACCGTGGCGGTCGCTTTCTGCGCAGAGCTCGTCTCGGGCGCCCTTGAGGATGCGGCGGCGACGCTCGGCCTCCCCTTATTGTTCGTCGGCGTCATCCCGCTGGCGCTGGTGGGTACAGCTGCGGATCTGTTCGCGGCGGTGAGCTTCGCCCGCAAGGATCATATGACTCTCGTCATGAGTATTTGTGTCGGCTCGTCGATCCAGGTCGGGCTGGTCGTCGCCCCACTGCTCGTCCTGATCTCCTGGGCAATGGGCACGCCGCTCAGCCTGGTTTTCCCGAGCATGCTCGATCTCTTCGTGATCGCCGGCGCTGCCTTCATCGCCCGGTCGATCGCGGCTGACGGCGAGACCAACTGGTTCGAGGGACTGCTGCTGATCGGCGTCTATGCACTGTTCGCGCTGGCGTTCTTCTTCATCGCACCCGCATGATACCGTCTTTTGGCGGGCAGGGAGCATCGACACGTTCTTCCGCCAGTCACCGCTTCTTTCGGCTCCGTTCGAGCACAGGCCGCTGCCCCTCCGCATCGAAAGCCCCCGATGGCGGATAGTCGGGCCGCGGTATGGACTCGATTCCAGTATTTGCCGTTCGACCCGGCGATGGATAATCCGCCTCGGGCAAGGCCTCCTTCATCTCGAGCGCGCGTCGAGCGATCTCGATCTGCTTCGTATCGGCGCTTTCGTGCGACCTCGTCGCCGTGTCTTGATCGGGTTCATCCGGTTTCATGATGTATTCCTCTTTAGTCATGCATGGACCGCTGGGCAGATGTCATTCGCATTCCGGCCGTCGATCTTCCGGGAAGAGTTGACAGGTTGCCCCCTTGAAGTTGCAGCCTCAGCTTGGCGGCGAGAGCGACGTCGCGGTTCAAATCGCAGTGTGGATCGCGTCATCGACACGCAGGCTGGTGGCGATGCCTGCGAGCAGGTTGAGCGAGGCCTGCATCCTACCGGTCGACTCGCCGATTTGCGCCGCCACGTCGATCTTCACCTCGGCGGCGGTCTGCACGACAGCCAGCGCGTCGGCCAGGGAGAGAGTGGAGGTTTCGACAAGGGCGTGCAGCAGGCTTTCGGTCAGCAGAAGCGCCGCCTGACCATGCGCGTCAGGCTCGACAGGAGGTGAATCGGGCCTGCCATTGGTCGTTTTGCCGGAATGCATGGCTACCGCCGATCATGATCAGGCGGGAGTTGTCCAATACTCTCAGCCGTCGGCGCCTGCGTTCGCGTGCCGACGATACCGACAATATGGCAGCTATTTGGATAAGTGCGCTGATCGTAATCAGCATGCGTCTGTAATCCAGATCAATGCGTTATGGGCGAGGCAGCGAGGACAGAACGTTCAGGACGAATGAAAAACGCCTTCATCCATAAGGTCAGCAGCTGCGGGGCGTTGGCAGACACCGACGTCTCCATGCTGGAGGCGGCATCCAGGAGTGCTCGCAAATTCCCCGCCCGCCATGACCTTATCCGCGAAGGCGACGAGCCGGGGCCGATATTCGTCATGCTCGAGGGCTGGGCGTGCCGCTACAAGCTCCTTCCCGAAGGCGGTCGGCAGATCGTGGCGTTTCTGATGCCGGGCGATTTCAGCGATCTGCACCTGACGGTGTCGGACCAGATGGACCACAGCATCGCCACCCTCACCCCTGCGCTCGTCGCGACCGTACCGCGAATGAAGATGGCGGAGATCGTCGAGACAAGCCCCGCGATCACCAAGGCGTTCTTCTGGTCGCAGCTGATCGACGAGGGAACGCTGCGAGCGTGGATCGTCAGCATGGGCCGTCGCGGGAGCGACGAGCGCGTCGCTCATCTGATGTGCGAGCTCTACATCCGCGCGCGCAATGCAGGCCTGGCGGCGGATCATCATTTCGAGATGCCGCTCACGCAGATCGCGCTCGCCGATGCGGTCGGGCTGACGCCGGTCCATGTCAACCGCGTGCTCCGCAAGCTGCGCCTCGCCGGTATCATGCATCTCGCGTCCAGGATGCTCGCGATCACGGACATCGGCAGACTGGTCGCGGTTGCCGGCTTCGATGAAAACTATCTCCATCGGCGGTTGAGCAGAGAAGCGAAGGCCGCCTTCCCGGCGGCCGTTTAGAACTCACTTTGCCTTCCTGATGAAGCAGCTCCGCATGTGGCGTTTCGCGACTATCGGTGCGAACCTGGCGCGGTGATGGGAATTCCGAAAGACGATTGGCTGACCCTGTTCTGGATTTCCCAGTGGATCATATCGATCGGCGCGTTCTTCTACGTTCCGTTCCGCCGGTCACCCGACGCCGCCAACGGCTGGCTGCTGCTCTTCTTCGTCGCGCCATGGCCGGCCCTCCTCATCTATGCGTTTATCGGTCGGGCCACACGGCCGAAATGGCGCCGGCAGCGAGCCGCCGCGCTGCTCGAACTCGTCGAACGTGCCCGCTCCCAAGCGTCTCACGCCTTCCCCGGTGACGATTGCGGATTGCCGGCTCAGCTCGTCGCGACGGCGGATCTGGGGGCCGCAATCGGAAGGCTGCCGCCGGTAAGCGGCAACCGTATCGAATTGGAGTCCGACTATCAGCGGATGATCGTGCGGCTGGCGGCCGACATCGATGCGGCCAGCGATCATGTCCATCTTCTGTTCTACATTTTCGCTGACGACGCGACCGGTGACCAGATCCTGAGCGCGCTCGCGCGCGCCGCCGCACGCGGCGTCGCATGCCGCCTCTTGATCGATGCCTACGGATCTGGTCCCTGGCGTCGGGCCATTGCGCGGCGTCTGGCTCGAAGTGGCGTCGTGCTCCAGCTCATCCTCCCGTTTCGGCTCTTGGACCGGGCCACGCGCGCCGACATGCGCAACCATCGCAAGATCGCCGTGATCGACGGCCGTATCGGCTGGGTGGGATCGCAGAACATCATCGACCCCGGAAGCGATGCGACGAAACCGCATCGCGAGCTGATGGCGCGGGTGTCGGGGCCTGTCGTCGCCGAGCTCCAGATCGTCTTCATGGCGGACTGGTATCTGGAGACAGAGGAGACGCTCGACGATCCCGCGCTCTTTCCTGCGAATCAGCCGATTCCTGGGGGTGGCATGGCGCAGGTCGCCGCAAGCGGGCCGGACTATCCCCACTCGCGCATCGATATGCTGTTCATCGATCTGATCGCGGCGGCGCATGAGCGGGTGGTACTCACCACCCCATATTTCATACCGAGCGAGCCGCTGATCTTCGCGCTCCGCAGCGCAGCCCTGCGCGGCGTTTCGGTTCAGGTGATCGTCAGCGCCGTCACCGACAGTCGGTTCGTCTTCCTGGCACAGGATTCATACTTCGCCGACCTCCTCCAGGTTGGCGTGCGTATCTCGCTTTGCGAGATCAATTTCCTCCATGCCAAGCACGCCTCCGTCGACGATGCGATGGCGCTGATCGGATCCAGCAACCTGGACATGCGCTCTTTCGAACTCAATTCAGAGATTTCATTGATCACCTATGATTGTGAGGTAGTGCTGCGTCTCCATGAAATTGAGCGGCAATATCTGGAGCGAAGCCGCTCGCTCGATGTGGTGAGCTGGGGCAGACGGAATCTGGCGAGGAAGGTCGCGGGGAACGTGGCGCGGCTCTTCAGCCCGCTTCTCTGAGGATTAGGGGGGTTCGACCGCTGCCGCTGCGGCGCCACGGCCGGCCAGTTCTACGACGAGGTCAGTAATTCGCCGGCGGGTCACTTGCCGGAGACGATTCATCCGGTGCTTGATCCACTCCGTCCCAACTGCGATCTGCGGCGAGATCACGAATATTCGCTGCTCCCGCATCGCGGGTCTGATCAAAATTCTCGGGATCCGCGGCAGCCTTTTTGAACGCTGGCGGCGTGGTCGCATCGCGCTTCCGCTGCGGGGCCCCGGCAGCGGCCGGCCCGGCTCCACCGGTAATTTCCGCAAACACTACTCCGCTCGATTCCTCGACGGCCACGGTCCTGCCGTCCGCCAACGTTTCTGAATGTTCTAGATTCTCCGCGGCGGTGGCACGCGGCATCGATCCGACATCGCCGGCGTTGGTTCTTGTTGGGCGCGTTGGCCGAACCTCGTCCGACCGGTCCTCCGGCTTCCCCACTCCGCTCTCCATTGGACCAGCTCCCAGATAAGCCACTTGCTCGAGTGGAACGTGCGACGGCTCTGTTCTGCTCCCCGCCCGATAATCGGATTACGACCCGCGTTGCCTGCAGTCCGCAAGGTATCTCCGCCATCTTGATTGTGATTAAGAGCGGCATCCGGAGAACTTCTACCGTCCGCATCAGTCTTGGATGTCACAAAGGGCGTCGACGGACGAGCCATGCACGCGCACCGCGAGTGCAAGCCTCTACCGAGCAGCGCCACCGGGTCGTCCGGCATAATTGTTAGTAGTGGACGCCGGCCCAAAGCTTCTGCGCGCTCGCGGGCGAAGACGACGTATGACCGTGCTCACATCGATTGGTAACAGCAATGGCCGGAATCAGCAAAATCACGGAAGAAGATCAGGAATATCACACGCGAAGAGCCCGCGACGAGCTCGATCGAGCATATCGAGCCGACCTCAAGGAAGTGGCGTCGGCCCATATGCGCCTGTCATCGCTTCATATGGAGCGCGCGAGGAAATCTGATGGCCATTTGTATTTGCGCATAGCTCGCTGATTCACTTGCGCTCTCGGTCTCGAATGGATGTCCTGGCTCGTCGGGCCTACGGGACGAGTTCTCACACATCAAGTTTGAGCCTCCTGGTCGGCGAGGAAGGCGAGCACGCGCTGCACGGTCGCGGAGCGCGGTTCGCGTCCGTCGCGAAGATCGAACACGAAGCGGGAATCGCCGACCGCGTCGCGACCGAAGCGGGTCGGCGGCGTCTTCGTTGAGCGTAGGTATTTCTCGACACGTTGCAGCAGCATTGTCCTTGCCTCGAATCAGCTTATCCTTATCCTCCTGCGTGAAATCCTACTTGTCTAGGCTTATTCCTGCGGCTATGTTTCGACTATGGACGCAGTTGATCAACGCACAGTGCTCGAGCGGCTGATCCGTGAACGGCGCGAGGACTATGCCAGCCTGTCGCGGCTGATCGGCAAGAACGCGGCGTACATCCAGCAGTTCATCAAGCGGGGGGTGCCCAAGAAGTTGGACGAGGAGGCGCGTCGGACGCTGGCCCGCTACTTCTCGATACCCGAGACCGAACTTGGTGCGCCGTTCGAACCCCGGGAGCCTCATTCGAAGGATAGGTTCATTCCTATTCCGCGCCTGAACGTCGGCGCGTCAGCCGGGCCCGGCGCCGCGTACGGAGATGAGAGCGCAATCGCGCATATCGGCTTCGAGAAGGGCTTTCTCAGGGGACTTTCGCGAGCGAAGCCGTCCGACTTGTCGTTGATCCGGGTCCAGGGCGACTCGATGGCACCGACGCTGTCCGACGGCGACGATATCCTTGTCGATGCAGGCGATGTCGCCGACCGGTTGCGCGACGGCATCTACGTGCTGCGCCGCGACGATGTACTCCTCGTCAAGCGCATCGCGCCAAACCCCGCATCGCGCCGCGTCGTGATCAAGAGTGACAATGACGCCTATCCCGACTGGCTCGACTGCGAGATCGGCGACATCGAGATCATCGGGCGCGTTATCTGGGCCGGACGCCGCGTCCACTGAGCCGGCGCCGCCACCGATTTCCCTCCGTCAAATCCAACAATCTGCAAGGCGGCTGATTTTGTTGGACTAATGTTGGATTGCCATCGGCAGTTCTCTCTTTGTTCCGGAAGCGCCGCGGCGACGATCATCGCCACCCGGTCTTCCTCGCAAATCGAGAGGATCGACGCGATGTCGCTTCAAGCAGGTAGGATTTCGAACCCGCTCCGTCAGGTGGCCGCCGACGACGGCTATCTGCGTGACCTCGATCGGGCCGGATGGGCCTGGGAATGGCTTCGCCGAAACCCGGACTACCGCGCATTGTCCGCCTCGCTCGAATCCCTCCCCAGTGCCCGGGCTTGCCTTCACCCAGGGCCCAACGCTGCGGCCACCCGCTGGGGGCTCCATTTTCGTTGAGGATGCGCGCGTCCCGGCGCCCGCGGCACGAATCCTGTGGCGCGCCGAGCATGATCCGTCGGTCGTCGCGGTAGCCGCCGAGCCGGTACGGTCGGACAGTCCCGACCGCTTCGAGCTCGCAAGCCTTGCCGTCCCGACGACGATTGTGACGCTTGGCGATGGGAGCGAACGCGTGGCGATCTCGGACGGGCTTCGCAGAATCCGTCTCGACGTCGAGAGCGGTACGCTGCTGGAGGGACCAGTCAGGCTGCACTACCGGCTGGCCGGCATCGAAGATGTCGAGGCCAAGCTGGCCACCCTGCGTCGACTGCTTTCACTTTCGCGGCTCGGCCGCTTCTCGCGGGCCCCCGACACTCGGGACAGTCGTCGCGGCGAGAAGTTGATCCTGACCTATCTGTTCCACCGTCTCGAGGAACGGTTCGACGGTCGGCCGACCCTCTTGATCCTCGACGAGGCGTGGATCTTCCTCGACCACCCTCTGTTCGCGGCGCGCATCCGCGAATGGTTGAAGACGCTGCGCAAGAAGAACGTCGCGGTGGTGTTCGCCACCCAGAGCCTTGCGGACATGGGGCGGCCATCTGGACCTGATCGAGGTGCGCTGGGGCAGCAAGCCTCTGTCGGTTTGGGACGACTCCCGCATGGTCGCTAAGGTGGTGAAGTGGCGTGACGAACGTGCCGCCACCCCGCGTTCCGCCGACATGGGCATTACTGTCCTGCGCGAACTTCTGAAGTTCGGCCGCTTGCGCGGGCGCGTGAGGATCAACGTCGCTGACGGCATCCCGCACCTCTACAAAGGCGGCGACCGCGCAGACATCATCTGGACCGCTGAAGATATGGAGGCGTTCCGCCTTGCCGCTATCGAGGCGAAGCGACCCGGGCTCTATGACGGGCTGCGGCTCGCCGCGCTCACCGGCTTCCGCGTATCGGATCTCGTGTCCGTGACATGGGACCATCTGGGCGAGGCCGCTATCGTCAAGACGGCGCTGAAAAAGAGCCGGGGCAAGCGCCGCAAGGCCATCGTGCCGATGACGGACGCGCTGGAGAAGCTCTTGGCGGAACTGCGGACCCGAAAACGCAAAGAGGGCGTCAATACGGTTCTGGTGAATGAACGCGGCGCCTCTTGGACGGCTACGGGCTTCGGCGGCAGCGGCAGCTTCGGCATGGTGCGCGACAAAGCCAAGATCATCCACGTTGAGGAAGGCGATGACGGACGGCCGGTGGAACGCCGCAAGCACCTTCACGACGTGCGCGGCACGTTCTGCACGATCCTACTGACGGAGTGCGAACTGACCGACGAGGATGCGGCCCGCATCATGGCCTGGTCGCCTGCCCGTGTGGCGCGGATTCGCAGCACCTATGTCGATAGCGCGGCGGTGGTGATTTCGCTCGCCGAGCGGATGCGAGCAAAACACGGAGCAAAACATTTTAGCGCTTAGCGCGAAAAATGGCGGAAAACCGTGGAGCGGGTGAAGGGAATCGAACCCTCGTCGTAAGCTTGGGAAGCTTCTGCTCTGCCATTGAGCTACACCCGCGATCTCAATGCCTTAGGTCGTTCCAGCGTATGGCATTGGCTCTTTTCCGGCTCCGCAACCTCTATCCTCGGGCAGGGGGCCAGGGGCAAGCACAAAGTTGATCGGCCTGGCTGCCGCCAAGCGGTGTCGGATACTGCACGGGAAGTGGCGAGTGGGACTATGAGAGCCGACCAGAGCGCAACGCTTCCAAGCCGGCCAGCGACTATTCCGGGCTATAGCACAACGTGGTTTCATAGCATGCCGATAACGTGTGATCCCTTCCGTCTGACCTTCGCGATCCGTGAGCCAGGCGGACGGGATGGTGCGATCGCTTTCAGGTGATCGGAGTTAATGCCGCCGCCTACTCAGGTCAGCAACGTCATGCCTGCGATGCGAATGACGCGGACGGTGCGGGTCTGCGCGAGTCCGTCCAGCCACGCGTCGGTATCGCGAAGATCGATCGCCGCGCTGAGACGCGTGATGCTCGCCTTCGTGTTGAGCAGCAGGATCGGACCGTGGTGATAGGGAGCGATGCGTCGCATCACTTCCGACAGGACCGTGCCGACGTCGCGAAACTGCGCGCCGCGGGCAAAAACGACAAACGGCCGGTCGGCGTCGTGCCGGACGTCGAACAGCGCTTCTCCCCGCGCCAGCCTGATGCGGCGGACGCCGTGAGTGAAATCGACATCCGCCGCCGTGTCCGCGCCAAGCAGGAGGCGGCTGCCGTCGGCGAGC
>CAXSHP010000029.1:360-4406 GCA_964236935.1 uncultured Sphingomonadaceae bacterium | reverse complement strand
CTGCCCGGTCGCGCCCTTCGTCGATACGTCGGACCAGAACGTCTGCCAGGGCAAATGACGCCGCTGGTGGCCCTGCTGCTGCTCGGCGCGGCGGACGCGGACGAGCCCGTCGATCCGCGCCGCATCCCCGGCCGCGAGCGCGATGCGCCGCTGCTCCAGACGCCCGTCACGTAATCATATCGCCAATTCGACAGAAACTTGTTGGCGCCAAGCAAGCTGAGAACCAGCGCGGCCGCGATCGGCAAAGCGAACCGCGTCCGCCGCACTATCATCCGGCGCCGCTGTCGGCGGCGATCGATCTCGGTTATGGCCGATCCAAGCGTGACCCACAGCGCGCGTGCGCGGGCGATCGCTCGCGCGTGCGCAGGGCTGAGATCCCGCCAGCTATAGAAGGCCCGATGATCGGCGGGCGACGAGCGGCCGGACGTCAGGAGCGACACCCATTCCAGCGCTTCCTCGTCCAGCCCCTCTCGGCCGGAGCATCGTTTTACCAGCCAGCCGCACCGCCTGGGGCGCGACGCCGCTGACCAACGGGACGATCTGGGCCAGCGCACTGACGGCCGCGAACATCTGCGCCGCGACCTGCGTGCCCTGCGTGATCGATCCGAACGTCAGATGGCCGCAAAATAGGCCGGCGTGAGCAGCAGATACGGCATGACCATCCACGCGACCGAGAAGAAGCCGCTCGCCCCCATCCGGAGAAGGCATAATAATACATCTGCACCGCGTTGGCGCGCGCCGCCCGTGCCAGCCACTGCAGAATATGGCGCCGTTCGGCGGCCTCGCCGTGATAGAAGGCGATCATGAAGGCGAGGAGGCGCGTGTCGATCGATGCGAACACCGCCACCGCGGCGCCGACCGTGGCCAATTGCCCCAGCACGACGCGCGGGAAGGTCGACAGGAACGACGTGAACGGCGAGACATTCTCCTGAATGCGCTGGTCGGGGTTGTCGATGTCGTTGGTCAGCGCGATGTCGTAATACGCGCGCCTGGCAAGGTACTGGTCGACGAGGCGCGCGCTCAGCCGTACCCGCCAGTCGCGATTGAGCCAGGTGTCGATGATCGACATGATCACCGGCAGCAGCTGGGCGCCGCCGAACAACAGGATATACGACAGCATCTGCACGCGAAAAGCGGCGCTGTCCTTGGCGATCACGGCGTCGGTCAGGTGCTTCATCGCATAGGACGACTGCACCGACATGAACGAGATCAATCCGACGGAGGCCAGCAGGAGGGCCATCGCCGCCCGCCCGCGCCAAGCCCCGCGACGTGCCCAATAGGGGTATGTCAGGCGCCAGATGCGGCGCGCCAGCAGCGCGCCGATGCGGTAATCGGCGGCATCGACGCGCGGAACGGCAACAGTCACCAAGCTCACAGGTCCTTAATATCTGCCAGGGGAACGAGCGAGCGGCCAACAATCCACATCGGTGTGCCGCGGCCTGACCGGTCGCGGCACCGCCCGAGGTCATGCTCGACAGCGGCTGAATCAGGCACATGCCGGCGCCGCCGGGTAAGCCCGCTTGGCGCTCGCATTTCGCGCATGCTCCGCTAAATGCCGCGGATGACCGATCCTGTTTCCGACCGCCGCACCTTTGCCATCATCAGCCATCCCGACGCGGGCAAGACGACATTGACCGAAAAGCTGCTGCTGTCGGGCGGGGCGATCCATCTTGCCGGCGAGGTCAAGGCCCGCGGAGCCAATCGCCGCGCGCGGTCGGACTGGATGAAGATCGAGCAGCAGCGCGGCATTTCGGTAACCTCGTCGGTAATGACCTTCGTGCGCGAGGGATTGACCTTCAACCTGCTCGATACGCCGGGTCACGAGGATTTCTCCGAGGACACCTATCGCACGCTGACGGCGGTCGATTCCGCGGTAATGGTGATCGACGCTGCGCGCGGGATCGAGTCCCAAACCAGAAAACTATTTGAAGTGTGTCGCTTACGCGATCTTCCTATCATTACGTTCGTAAACAAGGTCGATCGCGAGGGACGTTCGCCGTTCGCGTTGCTTGACGAGATCGCGGAGGTGCTCGCACTCGATGTTGCGCCGATGAACTGGCCCATCGGCATGGGAGGTGCTTATGAAGGTCTCTTCGATATTAACCATAACCTCTTGGCAAGACCAGGAAAGCTCGACGCTGAAATATCCGGGTGGGACGACGAGCGGCTCGACACGCTGGTTTCGACGCAAGCCGCCGCCACCTTGCGTGACGAAGTCGAGCTCGCGTCGGTGGGCTACGGTGCATTCGATCTGCCGCGTTATCGCGCGGGCAATCAGACGCCGATCTTCTTTGGCTCCGCATTGCGCGAATATGGCGTCGAGTCGCTGATCGACGCATTGGCGCGTTTCGCGCCGCCGCCGCGCACGCAACCGGCAACGCCGCGCGCGGTCGCGCCCGATGAGCCGCAAGTGGCTGGCTTCGTGTTCAAGGTGCAGGCGAACATGAACCCGCAGCATCGCGATCGGATAGCATTCATGAGGCTTTGCTCGGGAAAGTTCAGACGTGGTATGAAGCTGCGTCAGGTGCAGACCGGCAAGACCATTGCGATCAACAGCCCGATCTTCTTCTTCGCGCAGGATCGCGAGCTCGCGGACGAAGCCTTCCCCGGCGATATCATCGGCATCCCCAATCACGGCACCTTGCGCGTCGGCGACACGCTGACCGAAGGCGAAGCGATCACCTTCACCGGCATCCCGAATTTCGCGCCTGAGATCTTGCGCCGTGTGCGGCTGATCGATCCCACCAAAACCAAGCAGTTACGTACCGCACTTAACGATATGGCCGAGGAAGGCGTGACGCAATTGTTCAAGCCGCTGATCGGATCGCAATGGATCGTCGGCGTCGTCGGCCAGCTGCAGCTCGAGGTGCTGATCTCGCGCCTTGCCGCCGAATATAATGTCGCCGCCGAATTCGAGCCGGCGCCGTTCGAAACGGCGCGGTGGATCGGGGCCGACGATCCGGCATCGCTCAAGGCCTTCGTCGATGGCCGAGGGAATGCAATGGCCGAGGATCGCGACGGCGCACCCGTGTTCCTTGCGCGCGATGCCTGGGAGCTCGGCTATGTCGTCGAACGCAACCCCGCGATCCATTTCACCGCGACGCGGGAGCGCGCCTGACCTGCCGAGAGCAGCGGTCGCTGCCGGGAAGGCCGCAGGGCAGTCTCGGTGCCCGCTGATCACAGTCTCCCAGCTGGGCCCCGGCCTTCGCCGGGGAACGATCCAACCAAGACGAAACCGGGTCTAGCGCTTCGAGAATTGGAAGCTGCGACGCGCCTTGGCCCGACCATATTTCTTGCGCTCGACCGCGCGGCTGTCGCGGGTCAGGAAGCCGGCCGCCTTGACCGGGGCACGCAGCACCGGCTCGAACTTGGTCAGCGCCTGGCTGATGCCATGCTTGACCGCGCCCGCCTGGCCGGACAGCCCGCCGCCCTTGACGGTCGCGACGACGTCATACTGGCCTTCGCGTCCGGCGACGCCGAACGGCTGGTTGATCACGAGGCGCAGCGTCGGGCGCGCGAAATAGACTTCCTGATCGCGGCCGTTGACGACGATCTTGCCGCTGCCCGGCTTGAGCCAGACGCGCGCCACGGCATCTTTGCGGCGGCCGGTGGCATAAGCGCGGCCCTGCGCGTCGACGATCTTCTCACGCAGCGGCGCGGGCGGAGCCGACGGTGCGAGCGGAGCAGGGGCCTCGCCGGGTTCGGCAGCGGCCGACGGCGGGGGCGGCGGAGCGGGCTCGGCCGCGCCGGTCAGCGCGGCGAGATCGGCGAGGGACTGGCGCGTGTCGGACATCAGTTGCCCACCTTGTTCTTGCGGTTCATGCCGGCGACGTCGAGGGGTTCGGGGGTCTGGCCGGCATGGTCGTGCTCGGGGCCCTTGAACACGCGCAGGTTGCGCATCTGCTGGCGGCCGAGCGGCCCGCGCGGGATCATCCGCTCGACGGCCTTTTCCAGCACGCGCTCGGGAAAGCGGCCGTCGAGCACCTTGCCCGCGGTGATCCCCTTGATGCCGCCGGCATACCCGGTGTGCTTATAATAGATTTTGT
>CAXSHP010000029.1:0-350 GCA_964236935.1 uncultured Sphingomonadaceae bacterium | reverse complement strand
TCAGGGAACTTGCCCGCGAGGATCTTCGCCGGGGTCGTTTCCTTGATCCCGCCGACGTATCCGGTGTGGCGATAATAGACCTTGCCGGTCATCTTCCTGCCGGTGAAGCGGACCTTCTCGGCGTTGATCACCACGACGTTGTCGCCGCAATCGATGTGCGGGGTGAAGCTCGGCTTGTGCTTGCCGCGCAGGATGTTGGCGATGATCGAGGCGACGCGCCCGACGACCAGGCCGTCCGCATCGATCAGATGCCATTTCTTTTCCACCGTCGCCGGCGTCGCCGACTTGGTGGTCTTCATCAGCGCCTTCATGGGCCTGATCTCCACTGCTTGAAACGAACCGCGCCGCCC
>CAXSHP010000028.1:0-21358 GCA_964236935.1 uncultured Sphingomonadaceae bacterium | reverse complement strand
TCGCCGGCGCCCCCCCGGCCGGCTTCCCGCTCGTCGGATCGGTCAACGAACCGCGCACGTTCGGGGGCACCGTCGGCTTCAAACTCTGACCAAGGCAATGGGGGGACGAGCAACGGACGCGAAACCCGCTCGGAATGACATCAGCGTGCCCTGTTCCCCCGCCAGGCCATGCTCATCCCGCGCGTGTCATTCCGGCGCGCGCGGGCGCTGCCGGATCAACAGGCGTTCGCCAGCGCATTCTCGGCGATGGGCTGTCCCATCGCCTCGCTGAAGCCGCGAACCAGCTGATTCGCGCCCTCGACACGCGCGGTTCCCCAGACATGGAAGTCGGGCCGGATTGCCGCCACCGCGCAATCATGCTGATCGAACCAATCGGCGTAGATCGAGTCTTCGGCCACAATCGAGTCGGCGGAAGGCGGCGAGTCGGCGGAAGACCGGCCGTCGAACGAGATGATCCGGAGGCCGTGGTGCCGCGCCTGCTCGGCCAGGTCCGGGCTGATCGCGTGGCCGGCGCCTTCGCGCACGACCACGATATTGCCATAGCCGACGAGCTGGTCGAAGCGGCCCGCGTGCGCTCCCCGCCGCACGACGCCTTGGACAAACAGCTCGCGCGCGCCGCTGCCGCCGGCGAACAAGCCGTCTCCCAGTGGCGGGAAAGTTATTTTCTGGGGCTTTTCACGAGCCAGACGATCGGCGATCAGCCGGCGATCGCGTTCGGCGGCGGCCGCGGGATCGCGCATCGTTTGAATTCGGCCGAGCTCGATGCCCTTGGCGATCACGCTCTGGACATGGTCGGCACGTTCGCCCTGGTAAGTGTCGAGTATCGCGGGATCCCGGCCGCCGAGCAGGATCAGATCGAGCTTTAACGACAGGTTGAGCGCGTCGCGCACGCCCGAACACATGCCTTGCCCGAGAAAGGGCGGCATCTGATGCGCCGCATCGCCGGCGAGCACGATGCGCCCGTCACGCCAGCGCTGGGCGACCAATGATCGGAACGTATAGGTGGCGGCACGGATCAGCGTCGCTTGATCGGGCTTCAGATAGGCCTCCACCCGCTGCCAGACCCGCTCCGCCTGCCCGGCGACCGCGGGATCTTCATCGGCTCCGAGCATGAAGCTGAAACGGTGGTGATCGGGGCCGAGCGAGATGATCGAGATCGGCTGCGCGGGATCGCACACCTGGCGCGCCATCGGCAGCGAGACTTTGCCGTCGAGCCGGAAGTCGCACACCATCCACGGTTCGGAAAAACCATAATCGTCCGTCCCGATCCCGAGCGCGCGGCGGACGAAGCTGTTTCCGCCGTCGCAGGCCACGACATAGTGCGTGGTCACTCTCGAGCCGTCGCCGACGAGAACTTCCGCATGGTCGGCGCCCTGGATGACCGCGGTGACGTTCGCGTCGAACCGGACGTCGACGTTCGGCATGCGCTGGCAGACGTCGTCCAGCGCGTCTTCGAGGTCCGGCTGGTACATCATGTACCATTCCGCCCAGCCGCTGCGGCCGAATTCCGCGAAATCATGCTCGATCAGCAGTTCGCCCGCCGCGTTTCGCCACTCGTAGCGGCGCTGTGCGTGAACCTTGGGCAGCATGCGCTCGGCGATGCCGATGCGGGCGAAGGTCCGCATCGTCTCGTCGTCGAAAATGGCGGCGCGCGGCAGATTGTACTTTCCCTTGTACCGCTCGAGCACAATCACCCGGTGGCCGGATGCGCCCAGCAAGGCCGCCGTGGCCATTCCGACGGGGCCATAGCCTACCACCGCGACGTCGCAATCCAGTCCCATCTCTCTCACCTTGTCGCATGCTTGGGCGCTGCACCGGGCAGCCACCTGCTCTCATATGCCACAAGAACTATTTCGCTTGCAACCCTTGCTGTTGCAAGTTACCGGTCATGAACAGGACGGGCTCCCGAACCGGGTCCGCCGCAGGAGCAGGGATTTCGATGCAGGGCAAAATCGCACTAGAAGAGCATTTCGCCATTCCCGCGACCCTGCAGGACTCGGCCGGGTTCGTTCCCGATTCCTACTGGCCCGAACTCAGCGCGCGGCTGCTCGACATCCACGATCGGCGCCTGCGCGAAATGGACGCGGGCGGGATCGAGATCATGATCCTGTCACTCAATGCTCCGGCGGTGCAGGCGATCCCCGACGCCGGCCGGGCGATCGAACTTGCGCAGCGCGCCAATGACTATCTGGCCGATGCGGTGGCGCGACGCCCTGACAGATTTCGCGCCTTCGCGGCGTTGCCGCTGCAGGATCCGGACGCGGCTGCCCGCGAGCTCGCGCGCTGCATGACGACGCTCGGGTTCAAGGGCGCGCTGGTCAACGGCTTCTCCCAGCTTCAGGACGGTACGCTCGGCTATTACGACATGCCGATGTACCGCGGCTTCTGGGCCGAGTGCGAGCGGCTGGAAGCGCCGTTCTACCTCCATCCGCGCAACCCGCTCGCGAGCGACGCCAAGATCTACCAGGGTCACGAATGGCTGCTCGGTCCAACCTGGGCGTTCGGCCAGGAAACCGCCGTCCATGCGCTGCGGCTGATGGGATCCGGACTGTTCGACGATCATCCCGGGCTCGACATCGTGCTGGGCCACATGGGCGAAGGACTGCCCTTCTCGATGTGGCGCGTCGACCATCGCAATGCCTGGGTCGAGGCCCCGAAGGGATACCCGGCCAAGCGGCCGATCGCCGATTATTTCCACGACAATTTCCACATCACCACGTCGGGCAATTTCCGCACCCAGTCACTCGTCGATACCATGCTCGAGATCGGCGCAGACCGTATCCTGTTCTCGACCGATTGGCCGTTCGAGAACGTCGATCATGCGGCCGCCTGGTTCGACACCGCTTCGATCAGCGAGGCCGACCGGCTGAAGATCGGCCGCACCAATGCACAACGACTGTTCGGTCTCAACAGCGAGGCAGCATCATTCGCCGCACCCGGCGCGCCGCTCGAGATCGCCTGCGAAGACGGTGCGCGGCGCGCATCGGCATAGCTGAACGCGACGACGGCAAGGAGGAAGGAAGCGGCGGGCACGAGCGGCAGCGAAGATCAACACGGGCATGAGAGGCGCCGCAATGCGTCCAGGGAGAGGAAATATGATCAATCAATCCACGGCAGGCACGCTCATTCTCGCGTCGCTTGGGCTGGCAGTGCCCATGGCGGCCCAGGCGCAGGTGGCGGCCACCCCGACCGCTCCCGAGCCTCCGGCAGCGGAAGCGGAAGCTACGCCGACCGACGGGGCGCTGACCGATATCGTCGTCACCGCGCAGAAGCGGTCCAGCCGCGTGCAGGATACGGCGTTGGCGGTAACCGCTGTCGCCGGCACCGAGCTCCGGGCGCGCGAGATCAACTCGATCGAAAGCCTCGCACCCAGTCTCCCGAACGTGAATTTCGGCAAGAACGTCGGCTTCGCCCGGATCGCGATCCGCGGCGTCGGCCTCGACACGACGGTGGCCGGCCAGGAAGGCCGAGTCGCCTATCACGCCGACGGCATCTACATCAGCCGGCCGTCGGCCGCGATCGCCACCTTCTTCGACGTCAATCGCGTCGAAGTCGTCCGCGGGCCGCAAGGCACGCTGTACGGCCGCAACGCGACGGCCGGCGCGGTCAACGTCATCACCAACGATCCTGAGGAAAAGTTCGGCGGCTACGGCAAGCTGACCGTCGGCAATTACGGCCTCTTCCAGGGGTCGGGCGCCGTCACCGGCGGATTGGGCAGCGGCCTGTCGGCCCGCATCGCGGGCGAGGCGACGCGCCGTAACGGCTATGGCAAGGGTCTCGTCACCGGCGAGGAACTCGACAACGAGCGCAGCGTGGCGGTCCGCGGCAAGCTCAGATACGCGCCCGGCGGCGCATTCGACGTCGTGCTCTCGGCGGATTATTTTCGCGAGAACGACAACGCCTTCGTCTATCATTATATCGGGGCGGGACGGCCCGCCTTCGTGCCTTTCGGGCAGCGGCTCGGCGGCCGCATCGCCGCCAACCCGCGCGACAGTTTCGGCGAGGTGCCGCAGGTCAATTTCCGCAAATTCTATGGCTTCAGCGCGATCGCCAATCTCGATCTCGGCTTCGGCACGCTGACCTCGCTGACCGGCTACCGCCACAGCTTCACCGACTATGACAGCGACGCCGACGGCACCGACGTCAACGTCACCAATTTCCGGCTGACCGAGCGCGCCAGGCAGTTCAGCCAGGAGCTGCGCCTGGCCGGCACCGGCGGCGGCTTCAAGTGGCTCATCGGCGGCTATTATTTTCACGAAGACATTTTCGGCGACGTGCGCTTCTCGCCGCTGCGCCAGCTCAGCAACAATCCGACCTTCGCCCAGGGCGTCGATTATAACGGCGATCTGACGACGAAAGCCTACGCCGCCTTCGGCCAGGTCGATTACGAGATCATCGACCACCTCACCGTATCCGTCGGTGCGCGCTACAGTCATGAGAAGAAAGCGATCGATCATCGCGGCGTGGTCGATACGGTGACGCCGTACAATCCTGCCGTCCCGTTCGTCTATCGGCTGTTCCAGACGGACGACGTAAGCTTCAACAGCTTCACGCCGCGGCTCGGCATCGAATATCGCGTGAATCGCGACATTCTGTTGTACGCGACCTATGCCAAGGGCTTCAAGAGCGGCGGCTTCAGCCTGAACGCCTTCGTGCCACCGCTGCAGCCCGAAAAGCTGACCGATTACGAGGCCGGGATCAAGGCGGAGTTCCTCGGCGGGCGACTGCGCAGCAATTTCGCCGGCTTCTACTATGATTACACGAATCTGCAGGTGCAAAAGATTTTGGGCGCGGTGGCCGTGCCGATCAATGCCGCCTCGGCCACCGTCAAGGGCGTGGAAGCCGAGCTGGCCGCCCGTCCGTTCGAGGGTCTCGAACTGTCCGGCAACATTTCCGTGCTCGACGCCAAGTTCAAGGATTTCGCGACCTCCGACGCGGCGCGGCCAAATCTGGGGGAGATCGACTTGACCGGCAATCGTCTGCCGCAGGCCCCCAAATACACCTACAACCTCAGCGCCGCTTACACGCTCGAGACCGGCCCCGGCGCGTTCACCTTGCGTGGCGAGGCGATCGGCACCGGCCGCGTGTTCTTCTCGCCCTACAACCGGTCCGAAGTTTCCCAGGCGGGTTACACGAAGTACAATGCGTTTCTCAACTTCCGCTCGATGACCAGCGGCGTCACCGCTTCGTTGTTCGTCCGGAACATCGCCAACAAGCGCACCGTTTCGTCCGCCCAGGTGAGCGCCGGCTTCTCGGGCTTTCCGATCCTGGGCGCCTATGATCCGCCACGCACCTTCGGTGCGTCGGTGGGCTATAACTTCTGAGCCTTCGCCTTGGCCGGCTTCTTCTTTTTCTCCTGCGCGATCGGGACATTGGCGATGAGCTCATCCTCGAGGATATGGATCGCCTCGAAAATATGGCTGAGCGTCACCTTCAAGCGCTCGATCTCGCCCGGCTTCAGCGTGCTGACGGCGACGTCCTCATAATGCTGCGCCTCCTTGCGCAGCAGCGCGGCCATCTCGACGCCCTTGGGAGTGTGGTTGATCCGCACGGTGCGCTCGTTGTTCGGCGGGCGATGGCGCGAAACCAGTCCCTTGGCGACCATCGTGCCCACCAGTCGCGACATGGTGGACAATTCGACGTTCGTCATCGCGCTGAGCTCGTTGAGGTTCTGGTCGGGCCGCTCGGACAAGGCCGCCAGGACGCGGTACATGGGCAGCGTGAGATCGTAGACCGCGATACGCTGACTGAACAAGGCGCCCATCTTCACGCCGAGCCGAGCGAGCAGAAACGGCATCGATGTCGACAATTTGTACATCCGCGGACTCCTGCCTTCCAGCTGACTTGCAACCATTGAACATGAAATATGCGAGTTGACAACATTTGCATTTGGAATAGTCTTCGCGACCATAAAGTGAGTCTCACGATGTACCTTGCCCCGGATAATGTCGGCCAATCGTCCCCGCCCTCGGGCGTACCGTCGTGACGGTCGTGCAACTTGGCCGTGCGACCGTCGCCGGCGTGGCGACGGCGTTGCTGAGGCGCGACGGTCTGGTCTACCGGCTTGCCGGCGTTGCCGCCGACGCGCCGGGCGTCGCCGACGGGCTGCTCGATCCGCTGTTCGCGCGCTGGGGCGAGTACGGACCCCGGATAGAGGCGGCGGATGTGAGCAGCGCGCCGATCGACCAGACGACGCTCGGCGAGTTCCTCGCGCCGCTGGTCGCGCCCCCGCATTTGATCTGCATCGGCACCAATTACCGCGATCATATCGCGGAGATGCGCATACCGACCAATCCTGAATTCCCTTATGCGTTCCTGAAGCCATTGACGACGATCGCCCCGCCCGGCGGGCCGGTGGCCCTCCCCGCCATGTCGCGGATGGTCGACTGGGAGGCGGAACTCGGCGTCGTCATCGGCACGGTCGCCCGCAACGTGGCCGCCGCCGACGCGCTCGGGGTCGTCGCCGGCTATCTTCCGCTCAACGACGTCTCGGCGCGCGACTGGATCGAGAGCCGGCCGTCGCTCGGCATCGACTGGCTGATGCAGAAAGGACATGACGGCTTCACCCCGCTCGGGCCCTGGATCACGCTCGCCGCTGCGGTGCCCGATCCGCAGTCGCTGCCGATCGAGTGCCGACTAAACGGCAAAGCGATGCAGCAGAGCTCGACTTCCGACATGCTGTTTTCGGTCGCCGACATCATCGTCCACCTGTCGGGGATCATGACATTGTCCCCCGGCGACATCATCGCGACCGGCACGCCCGCCGGCGTCGGCTTCGGCCGTACGCCGCGGTTGTTCATCGGCCACGGAGACGTCGTGACCGTGTCGCTCGGCGTTCTCGGCAGCTTCGACACCCGCTTCGTCGATGCGTCGCAGACCGATGACGCCGCGCTCGCGGGCGAGATGACGTCGGCATGACGCCCGAACTCCCCCCCATGCACGAACTTCGTGTCGAGCGCTCGCACGACGCGACCTCGCGGATCCGCGTGTTCGAATTGACCTCGCTCGACGGAGCGCCGCTGCCGCCGTTCACCGCCGGCGCCCATATCGATGTGGAGCTCGGCAACGGCGAGGAGCGTTCATATTCGCTGCTCAACGATCAAGGCGAGACGCATCGCTGGGTGATCGCGGTGCTCCGCGAGCTCGACGGCCGCGGCGGATCGGCGTGGATGCACGACGTGCTGCGCCAGGGCGACGTGCTGCGCGCGACGGCGCCGACGAACGATTTCCGGCTCAGCGAAGCCGGCGAGCATCACACGCTCATCGCCGGCGGCATCGGCATCACGCCGATGCTCTCGATGGCGGCCCGGTTGCAGGAGCTGGGCCGCGACTATCACGTCCATTATTGCTCGCGCGCGCGCGGCGAAACCGCGTTCGTCGACGAGATCGAAGCGCGCCATGGCGATCGTGCGACATTTTATTTCGACGATGGCGATCCGACCCTCGGCCTCAGCGTTGCCGATCTGCTGCGCGTGCGGCCGCCGTCGGCACATGCCTACGTCTGCGGTCCGGCCGGGCTGATCCGCGCGACGCGCGAGGCGGGCAGCGACTGGCCGTCCGGTACGGTCCATTACGAGCTGTTCAAGGGAACGGGCGCCGACGTGGCCACGGGCGCGGCGGATCAACCGTTCGAGATAATCCTGCAGCGGAAAGGCCGGCGACTGACGGTGCCGGCTGACCGGTCGATCCTGGACGTCCTCAAATCGGAGGGCTTCCGCATCCGCTCGTTGTGCAACGAAGGCGTCTGCGGGACGTGCCGGGTCGGCCTGATCTCGGGCGAAGTCGATCACCGCGACGATTGCCTCGACGAAGACGAGCATGATGAAGCGTTGCAGGTCTGCGTTTCCCGCGCGAAGCCCGGCCAGACCCTTGTCCTCGACCTTTGAGAATTGCCGGAGCCGCTTATGAACGCCACCTTCCTTGCCCAGCCGCCCGCCCCTGCGGACCGGCCGCCGTACGTCAATCCCACTTCGCTGATCGCGGGGACGCTGATCAGCACCGATCTGAAGCGGGTCCGTCACATGCTCGAGGATGCGTTCGGGATGCGGTGCGTGCAGCCCCGCCGCGACATCCTCTTCGCGCGGGATCGCGGCTTCGAGCCCGGGGGCGCCAAGCACGGCGAGCCGTATTGGGTGCTCGAGATCCGGGAAAAACCGAGCGTCACGGTCGAGCAGGAAATGCTGAACCATTGGGGCATGGCCGCGCCGAGCGAGGCGGCGGTCGATGAAGCTTATGCGAAGCTCAAGGAAAGCAAAGCCGAATATGGCATCTCGCGTGTTCAGAAACCACGGTTCCGCAACGGTTCCTACGCTTGTTACTTCATCGACGAAGACTCCAACTGGTGGGAACTCGAATATCGCGCGCCCGAGCTGACGTACGACGTCCTGCGCGCGCAGGGCGATCTCCACCACGATTGAGGATACGAACCGTGACGACGCCCGCTCCTTTGCTTCAGAACGATACACTTTCGCACGGCACCGTCGAATGTTCCGACATGGTCGCGACGCGTCGCTTCTTCACCGAGTTTCTCGGGCTCGACATTCATCGGCCGGTCCGGGAGGCGCAATATATCTATCGCGGCGGCCCGTGGACGGTGGTGTGCGTCTGTGTCGACGGCGGCGAGGCCAAGGATCAAACGCAAGACAATCTGTTCAAGCTCGCTGTGGCGACTCCGCAAGAAGTCGATGCCGCGCATTCCGCGGCGCTGCGTCACCGTGAAGAATATGGCATCAAGCGGGTCGAGGAGGTGGCTGAAAACGACGGATTACATTCCTTTCGCCTCCAGGATCTGAACTATACCTGGTGGGAGATCGTGAACGTCGAGCTTGGCTATTACGATGCGCTGTTCGATGGCGCAGATGTCGGCGCTCAGCCGTAAGACCTTTCGACCGATCAACCGATAGGAGAACTTCCATGTCCGTCACTTTGCTCAACGTGTTCGTCGTTCCGGAAGATAAGGAAGAAGAGTTTTTCCAGAACTGGCGTAAGACCGCTGCGCACTTCCAGCAGACGCCGGGCTTCGTCGAATGCCACTTCCACCGCAACATCGGCGTCGGCAACGGCACGTTCAAGTTCATCAACATCGCGAAGTGGGACAGCGCCGAGGCCTGGCGCGTGGCCCACGAGGCGTATCCGCCGACCGAATATGCGGTGGCGGGCGTCAAAGGACATCCGGCAATCTTCGAGTCGGTCTGCGACCTTTATCTCGAAGGAAGCACGCCGCAGCCGTTCTTCAGCGCGCCCTGATCTTGTTCGTGCGCGCGCCGAACAGGTCCGCCGGGCAGGCCGCCTCCCGTGCGAGTCCCGCAGTCGGGCAAGCCTGATGCCGGTCGAATTCGTCTATCAGGCCAATCCGGCCCGAGTGGTCTTCGGATCGGGCACGCTGGCGACGCTGCCGGACGAGGTCGGTCGCCTCGGTCTGTCGCGCGTAATCGTACTGGCAACCCCGCCGCAGCAGGAGGACGCCCACGCCATCGCCGCGCAATTGGGCGATCGCTGCGCCGGAGTGTTCGCCGGCGCCGTCATGCACACCCCGGTCGAGGTGACCGCCGAGGCGATGTCGGTCGTCGAGACCTTGTCCGCCGACGGGATCGTCGCGGTCGGCGGCGGATCGACCATCGGCCTCGGCAAGGCGATCGCGCTGCGCACGGATCTGCCGCAGATCGTCGTCCCGACCACTTATGCCGGGTCCGAGATGACGCCGATCCTGGGGGAAACGGAAGGCGGTGCGAAGCGCACGCAATCGAGTCCGCGGGTGATGCCCGAGGTGGTGATCTACGACGTCGATCTGACGCTCACCTTGCCGGCGCCGCTCTCGGGCACGAGCGGGATCAACGCCATCGCCCATGCCGTCGAAGCGCTCTATTCGCGCGATCGCAATCCGATCGTGTCGCTGATGGCGCTCGACGGGATCGCCAAGCTCGCCGCCGCCCTCCCCGCGATCGCCGCCGATCCGCTCGACCGCTCCGCGCGGCGCGATGCACTCTACGGCGCATGGCTGTGCGCAGCCTGCCTCGGCGCGGTCGGTATGGCGCTGCACCACAAGCTCTGCCACACATTGGGCGGCGCATTCGATCTGCCGCACGCCGAGACCCACACGATCGTATTGCCGCACGCTCTGGCCTATAACGCGCCCGCCGTCCCCGACGTGATCGCCAGCCTGTCTGCGGTGCTCGGCGGCGATCCTGCGCAGGCGCTGTACGCTCTTGCCGGACAAGTCGGGGCGCGCCGAGGCCTGAGGGATCTCGGCATGGCCCGGTCGGGCATCGACGAAGCGACCGAACGCGCGTTCGCCAATCCTTATTGGAACCCGCGTCCGCTCGAGCGAGACGAACTGCACGCCGATCAGACCCGCGACCGCGCCCAGCAGGAACAGCGGGTTCGCGGTCATGCCGGGGCCGGTGGTGTACTTCATCACCGCGCTCGCGGCCACGAAGCCGAGCGTGTCGAACACGACCTCGGCGCGAACGTGGAGAAGCATGATGGATCAGATGGCCGCCGCGGGCGAGCTTCCCCTCTTCGACGCGGACAACTCCGTCGCCGTCGTCAACGCGCGCATGGGATCCGCCACGGACCCGCGGCTGGCCGAGGTGATGGCGGTGATCGTCAAGCATCTTCACGCTGCGGTGCGCGAAGCGCGGGTGACCGGCGAAGAGTGGATGCAGGGCATCCGCTTTCTCACCGAAACCGGGCAGATCTGCAGCGATTGGCGGCAGGAGTTCATCCTCTTGTCCGACGCGCTCGGCGTATCGATGTTGGTCGACGCGATCAATCACGACCGCCCGCAGGGATCGACCGAGAATACGGTTCTCGGCCCGTTTTATGTTCCCGACTCGCCGCGCTACGCGAACGGCGCCGACATCTGCCTCGACGGCAAGGGCGCCCCGACCCTCGTCATGGGCCGCGTCGTCGATGAGCAGGGTCGGCCCATTGCCGGCGCGACGCTCGATGTGTGGCAGACGAACGAGGACGGCTTCTACGACGTCCAGCAGCCCGGCCTCCAGCCGAAGTCCAACCTGCGCGGCGTGTTCACCAGCGAGGACGACGGGCGGTACTGGTTCCGCACCGCGCGGCCGCGCTATTATCCGATCCCGGACGACGGCCCGGTCGGCAAGATGCTGGCCGCGCTCGGCCGCCACCCAAACCGTGCGGCGCACCTCCATTTCATCGTCTCGGCACCGGGTTACGACACGATCGTCACGCATATCTTCACGCCCGACTGCCCTTACCTTCGGGAGGACGCGGTATTCGGGGTCAAGGAATCGCTGATCGCGGATTTCGTCGAAGTGGACGACCCGGCCGTAGCGGCGGTATACGAACTGCCCTCGCCGTTCTGGCGGGTCGAATGGGACGTCGTGATGGTGCGCAACAAGGCATGAGCAAGCTTTGCGAGAGCCCGTCTGTCGCGCTCGACGGGCTGTTGCGCGATGGCATGACGATCATGTCCGGCGGCTTCGGCCTCGCCGGCAACCCCGAGTCGCTCATCCCCGAAATCCGGGCGAGCGGGGTCAAGCAGCTGACGATCATCTCCAACAATTGCGGGGCGACCGGTTTCGGCCTGTGGACGCTGCTGGAGAATGGGCAGATCGCCCGGATGATCAGTTCGTATATCGGCGAAAACGCGCTGTTTGCCGAGCTCTACCTCAAGGGCGCGCTCGAGCTCGAATTGACCCCCCAGGGTACGCTCGCCGAGCGCATTCGCGCCGGTGGGGCCGGCATCCCCGCTTTCTACACGGCGACCGGCGTCGGCACCGTCGTCGCCGACGGCAAGCCCGCCGAGATGTTCGATGGTCGCCACTATATCCGCGAGCGCTGGCTGCGGGCCGACCTCGCGATCATCAAGGCGTGGCGGGCGGATCCTGCCGGCAATTTGATGTTCCGCAAGACCGCCCGCAACTTCAATCCCGACATGGCGACCGCGGCGACGGTTACCGTGGCCGAAGCGGAAGAGCTGGTGCCCGAAGGGTTTTTCGATCCGGACGCGATCCACACGCCCGGCATCTACGTCGATCGCATCGTTCAGAGCACCATCAACGAAAAGCGCGTCGAGTTCCGCACCGTACGCGCGCGTACCGCCGCATGAGCGAGCCGACGGCGATTCCCCATCGTAAGCCTAAGCGACGGCCAGACGTGTGACCCACCGGGCATAAGCGGTCATGAAATTCGCCAGGAAGGCGGCGGTATCTTCCTTCACCAATCGGCCATCGTCATCGAACAGCGTCTTGCTGTGAGGAATATAGGACTCGGGCTGCTGCATTGCCGGCATGTCGAGAAACACCAGCGATTGCCGAAGCGCGTGGTTCGCGCCGAACCCGCCGAGCGGCCCGGGTGAGTGTGTGAGCACGGCGGCGGGCATGCGGCCCAACGCGCCTCGACCGAACGGGCGCGAGCCGACGTCGATCGCGTTCTTGAGCGCGCCGGGAACCGAACGGTTATATTCGGGCGATACGAACAGCACCGCCCGCGCGGCCGCGATCTCGCCGCGGAAGCGTGTCCAGCCGGCCGGGCAATCGGCTTCGCTGTCCTCGTTGTAATGCGGCAGGTCCCCGATCTCGACGATCGAACAGGAGAGGCTGTCGGGCGCGCGGTCGATCAACGCCTGGGCGATCCGGCGCGTGACGGACTGCGCGCGCAGGCTGCCGACCAGAACGGCTACCGGATATTGTGCGGACATGGCGAATTCTCCAGATCGTTGGGTGAAGTGTTGGCGGGCAAGGCGGTTCGCCTAAACGGCGAGCTCGGTGGAAGACGTATCGGGATAGCGGGGCAATGACGCGAACAGGATCGCCGCCCCGAACGTCGCGAGGCTCGCGACCGTCAGGCCCGGCGCGTAGCCGCCGCCGAAGCGGCTCCCGATCCCCATGACATAGGCTCCGATCGCGCCGCCGATGTGAAAGACCGCGAACAGGAAGCCGAAGATCGTGCCGTAATGCGCCGAGCCGAAGAAGCGTTTGACGCTGAACCCGAGGACGTCGATCTCCGCGCCGACCAGCAGGCCCATCGACACCGCGCAGGCGTAAGCGGCTGCTCCGGCGAGCCCGAGCGAAAGCGCGAAGATCGCCGCGGCGGCGGCGGCGGCGATGATCGGAATGACGAAGTTGATGCGGAACCGGTCGAGCAGCCAGCCGCTCAGCAGGCGGCCCGCCATCGTCGCCCCGCCGAGCGCGGAGAGCCCCTCCACCGCCTGTTGCCGCGCCATCCCGTTCGCCTCGAGCACGCCGATCAGGTTGACCAGGCCCGCGGACGTGAAGACGCCGAGCCCCGCGAATGCCAGGGCCAGCGTCCACAGCGGCCGCGAGCGGGCGTAATCGCCAGTTTTGAACGGCGATGCTGCGTTCGCGCTGTGGAGGGTCCGGCGCGGCGCATCGCGTACCAGGGCATAAGCGAGCGGGAAACCGACGACGATCGACCCGAGCCCCACGTAGAGATAGGCCGACCGCCACCCGTAGACTTCCGCCACTTGATTGATGACCACGGGCATAATCACGGCACCGAAGCCGATCCCGAGCGTCGTCACCGCGACCGCGAGACCCAAGCGGCGATCGAACCAGCTCGACGTCGCCTTGATCCAGGCGCCGGGCCACACCCCGGTGGCGATCAGCGGCAGCACCACCAACGCCGCGTAGAATTGCGACAATGACCCGTCGAGGCGCGACAGCGCCGCGAAGCCGAGACCGAACAGCGGAATACTGATCAGAATAAGTCGCCGGGCGCCAAATCGGTCGAGCATCACGCCTGAGATGAGCGAGACGACGGTCACCATGATTTCGGTGATCGACACGCCCCAGCCGACATCGGCGATGGTCCAGCCGAACGCATCGCGGAGATAGGGCGCGAACACCCCGTAGCACAGCGACAGCACGACGCTGGGACCGAGCACCAGGCCGACGATCGAGCCCAATGACGTTCGCCAGCCCTGGTAGATGCCATGACCCGGCTGGAAAAAAGCTTCCGAACGAGCGAAGGGCTCATGCGACATCCTGGAACTCCCGCACCGCTTTCGTGAAACGCCGCCGCTGCGCGATTGCAATATACCTGTTTCCTATGCAATGGTTGTGTTTGCAACTGATTACAAGGAGAACATTATGGACAGGGTGGAGCAACCGCGGGACAAGCCGCCGGCCGAACCGGCGGGGCGGCATCCGCTGCTCGCGCGTTCGGCGTTCCTGCGGCTGCACGTGATGATCCGGCGTATCGCGGATCGAGACCGCATGGCAACGCTGCGCAACGACCACCTCGCGTGGATGATCGCGCAGGAAAAAGCCGGCCTGGTCGTCATGTCGGGACCGCTGGAGCCGGTCGACGCCGCGACATCGATCGATGGACTGACGCTCATCCGCGCGGCGAGTGCCGATCAAGCGAGCGAGCTGGCGTCGCGCGATCCCTATATCATCGGCGGTGCGATGACGTTCGAGCTTCGCACGTGGACCGTGGTCGAGGGCTGCCTGCCACTCACGCTGACACTGTCCGACAGCAGTTTCTCCTTGGCGTGAGCGCCGGGACATTCCCGCGGTTCAGAGCTTCACCCGCATCGCGACGCCGTAAGTGCGCGGCGGAGAATAATATTGCGTCGTGAAGCCGTTGACCGTCGCACTGCCGAACGAAATGACGGCGTTGTTCAAGAGATTCTTGCCGAACACCGCGACGCTGATCCTGCCACCCGGCAACGTCACCCTCACCGACGTGTTGATCGTGACGTAGGATGGCTGACGGATGAAATTGTCGGGTTCGAAATAATAGTCGCCTTGATACGAACCGGTCACGTTGAAATGCAAATCGGCCCCGCTTAGCGTCGTGTCGTAGTCGACCGCCAGATTGGCGGCCAATTTCTGGGCCAGAGGCAGACGATTGCCGGCAGCGCTGCCCGGAACGATCGTGGCGCCACCCGTGGGCTTGGGCGTCGCGATTTGCGCCGCGTCGAACTTCGTGAACTCCGCGTGGAGCAATTCGAGTCCGCCCGAGGCTTGCAACCCTCGCGCGATGCGGACCTCGAAGTCCGCGTCCAGCCCGTAGATCTCGGCCTTCGCGCCATTGCTGACGTTCTGGGTATTGTTGATGACCTGCGTTACCTGGATATTCGTATAGTCATTGTAGAACGCAGCAACATTCAGCCGCACGCGACGGTCGAACAGCTCGCTCTTGAAGCCGGCTTCGTAGGCCTTGACGGTTTCGGGCAGATAGGGCGGATTGGTGGGGCTGAACAGCGAATAGCCGCCGCTCTTGAAGCCGGTGTTGAACGAGATGTAGGCCAGCAGGTTCGGCGTCACTTGATGATCCAACGCGACGCGGAACGTCGGCTTGTTGACCGAAACGCTCGTGTCACGCGTCGTCGGCGGCCGCTGCGGGACCGGCAGGAGCACGGTCAGCGTTTCCGAACCGACCAGCGACCGCTTCTCCGTCGTGTAGCGCGCGCCGAGCGTCAGCCGGGTCCCGGGCAGGAACTCGAACGCCGCCTGGCCAAAGCCGGCGAACGATTCGGTGGTCTGCTTGAAGTCGTCGACGCGCCGTGCCGGGACCGGCGTGAACGGCGGGCGCAGCGAAAAGTTGAGCGGCCTCGTCGACACGTAATTGTGAATGTAGAAGCCGCCGACCACCCAGGTGAACCGACCGCCGCCGCTCGATGCAAGCTGCAGTTCCTCGGTATAGGAGCGGCTGGGCTGGCTCGGGATCGTCACCAGGAACAGCGGATTCGCCGTACCGTCGGTGTCGAACACGTTGGCGCCGTTGACGTAGCGCATCGAGCTGATCGACGTGAACTTGGCGAAGCCCAGCTCCTGTTCCAGCGTCACGCTGGCCGAATGTCCGCGCACCTTCAGCGAATTCTCCGGGTTGGCGTAGCTGTCGTAGCGGCTCCGCACCGGCCCGAAGCCCGGATAGGTAAAGCTCGTTCCGTGGTACGGCTGCAGCGCGTTGCCGATATTGCGTTCCTTGAAATATTCTCCGATCAGCGTGATGCTGGTGCCGTCTGCCGGCGTGAACAGCAGCTTGCCGCGCGCGGCGTAGCGGTAATCGAGATACCCGGCGTCCGCCCCGGTGCTCCGATTACGGCCCCAGCCGGTTCCTTGACTGCCGTATTGCACCGAAAGACTGGCGGCGAGCGTCGGGCCGAGTCCTCCCGTCACATACCCGTCGGTGCGGAACGTCGCATAGTCGTCGATCTCGGCGCCCACTTCGGCATGAAAAACGTGGCTCGGCGCGCGGGTCGTGATCTGGATCACGCCGGCGGTCGAGTTTCGCCCGAACAGCGTGCCCTGCGGCCCTTTGAGCACCGCAACCTGCGCGACGTCGTTGAGGTCGCGCAGCGCGCCGACCTGCTGCGGGATATAGACGCCGTCGATGTACAGCGACGTCGGGTTCTCGGCGAAGGTGGCGCTGGTGCCGATGCCGCGGATCGTCGGCTGGAAGGAGGAATTGGTCGCGCGGATATTCAGGCCCGACACGACCGTGCCGAGTTCGATGGTCCGGGCGACGCCGCGTTCCGCCAATGCGGGACCGGTGACCGCCGTGATCGCGACCGGTACGCGCTGAAGATTTTCCGCGCGGCGCTGGGCAGTGACGACGATGTCGGTCAGGGAGACTTCCGTGCCGCCCGACGTCGCGGACGATTGCAGATCGGAGCCGGCGGCGATCGCTGTTTGTGCGGATGCGACGGAAGGGACCAGCGAAGCGACGCACAAGGCGCTGCGATAGAGGACAGCGGTCATAATCTCTCCTTTGATTTCGCGTCGATCGCCCCCTCGTCTGCGGGCGGCCTGAACTTCGACGCGCTGTCACCCTGAAACATAAAGCTTGCGCTCGCAAGTGTTTTCTGCACAATAGTACCGGAAGAAAGTTTAGCGCAAATTGTGACGCGAGCGCTCAGCGCTGTTCGCACGCTGCATCCCGTGCGCGCATACTAAGGACGAACACAATGGCCTCATCATCCGCTCTGAAGGTTTCCGCGCCGCTCCTGTCGCCGGCGTCTCCGCAGCGCGCGGAGGCGCTGCTCGCGAGCGTGCGGAAGATGGTCCCCGTATTGCGCGAACGCGCGCTCGAGACGGAGGAATTGCGTCGTGTCCCCGAGCGGACGATCGCCGAGCTCGATGCGATCGGCGCCTTCAAGATGTGCGTTCCGGTCGAATATGGCGGCTACGCTTTGCTGCCGAGTCAGATCGTTCCGATCTTTGCGGAGCTTGCCCGCGGATGCGGTTCTACCGCCTGGGTGGTGTGGGTGACGTCCGCGGGGACGCAATGGATCAGCCACTTCGCAAGATCATTTCTCGACGAGATGTTCGGGACGCCCTGGGTCGGTCCGCTTCAATCGGGCGCGATGAGCAAGATCGGTCCCGGTTCCGCCCGGCGCGTTCCCGGTGGCTATATGGTGCACGGCAAATGGCCGTGGGCGAGCGGATGCCACCACACGAAGTTTCACACGCTCGGCGCGATGGTCGAGGTCGACGGCGGCGGGAAAGAAGCGATCGTCTGTCAGGTGCCGCATGCCGACATCGAGATACTCGACGATTGGTTCGTCATGGGGATGCGCGGATCGGGCAGCAATACCATCGTGGTGCGCGACGAGATCTTCGTGCCCGCCCACCGCGTCGTGCGAAGCGCCGATCTGTTCGGCGGCAAACGCCAGGATTTCACGCCGGAGGGTGTGCTGTTCCGCGTCCCGCTGATCCAGTTTACCCCGGGCACGCTGCTCGCACTCGGCGTGGGACTCGCGCGCACCGCGATCGAGCTCCTCGAGGAACGGTCGAAAACGCGCGGCATCACGTTCACCGATTACCGGGTACAGAATGAGGCACCCGTCACGCACCTTCAGTTCGGCGAGCTTCACGTCAAGCTGAACGCCGTCGAGGCGATACTGGCGCGTTCGGTCGCCCGGATGGAGCACGATGCCGAGGCCGGCACGGCCATGAACCCGGTCGCCAACGCGACGGCCAAGGCATCGAGCGCCTATGGCCTGCAGGTCTGTCGCGAGATCGTCGATGTGGCCCTTCGCGCGAACGGAGCGTCGGCCATCCAGTCCGACAATCCTGCGCAGCGTCTGTCGCGCGACGCGATGACGCTGACGATGCACGGGCAGATGAACATCGAGACCGCCTACGAGGAACTCGGTCGCCTCGTGGCGGGTCTGCCCGGCTTCGGGGCGCCCAAGCCGAAACCGAGCTGATCGGGCCGGCCGTCATCGCGGTCGATCCGGACGCAGGACGACCGGCGACGCGTCATAACGAGGAGAAACCGAGACTCCGGGCGACGGCTTCGTTGACGATACGTCCGGCTTCGACGTTGAGTCCGGCTCTCAACCCCGCATCCTCGCGGAGAGCGTCGACACCCGCGTTGGCGAGCGCCAGACCGAGCGGCAAAGTGGCGTTGTTCAGCGCATGACTCGATGTCAGCGGCACGGCGCCGGGCATGTTGGCGACGCAATAGTGGATGATGTTGTCGACCTCGTAGGTCGGCGCGGAATAAGTCGTCGGGCGCGAGGTCTCGAAGCATCCGCCCTGGTCGATCGCAACGTCGACGAGCACCGCCTTCGGCTTCATCAGCCGCAGCATCGATCGCGTGATCAGTTTCGGTGCCGACGCGCCGGGAACCAGCACCGAACCGATGACGGCGTCGGCCAGCGCGATTTCGTCCTCGATCGCGGTGATCGTCGATACCCGGGTTCGCACGCGGCCGGCGAACAGTTCGTCGAGCTGCCGCAGGCGGGGAATCGAGCGGTCGACGATCGTCACCTCGGCGCCCAGACCGACAGCCATCCGGGCCGCATGCGTGCCGACCACGCCGCCGCCGAGCACCACGATCCTGGCCGGCGCGACCCCCGGCACGCCGCCCAGCAGCACGCCGCGCCCACCCGCGCTCGCTTTCAACGCGGTGCCGGCGGCTTCGATCGACAGGCGCCCGGCAACCTCGCTCATCGGCGCGAGCAACGGCAGGCCGCCATGGCCGTCGCCCACCGTCTCGTAGGCGATCGCGGTGCAGCCGGAAGCCATCAGTCCCCGGGCCTGCTCCGGATCCGGCGCGAGATGGAGATAGGCGAAGAGCAGCTGGCCTTCGCGCAGCCGCCGCCATTCCGCGGGCTGCGGCTCCTTGACCTTGACGATCAACTCGCCGCTGGCGAACACCTCCTCGGCGGTATCGGCGATAGTCGCACCGGCGGCGACATAGGCCGCGTCGTCGGCGAGAATACCCGCGCCGGCGCCGGCCTCGACCATCACCGCATGACCCGCCGCACGATATTCACGTACCGCGTCGGGGGTCAAACCGACGCGATACTCATGGTCCTTGATTTCCTTGGGCACCCCGACGCGCATCTGAATCTCCCGAACAACACGCGAAGGATAGCTGCGACGAACCGGTGTTTCCTGCTAAAGATGGCGTGGTGGAAGCAATATCTGGCCGATATCGTGCGCTAAATCCTATTTCCGCGGGAGAATCCAATGGAGCTTGATCGACTCGACTGGCGGATCATCGCCGAACTTGCGGCGCAAGGACGCGCCACCCATCACGCCGTCGGCGAAGCGCTCGGCCGCTCGCCGACCGCGGTCGCGCGGCGCCAGAAGGCGCTGGAGGATGCGGGCGTGGTCGTCGGCTACGGCGCGAAGCTCGACCTGCGGCGGCTTGGCTATGGCACTATCGCCCACATCAAGATCAAGCTCGAAAGCCAGCGCAAGGATGTGCTGGAAGCGTTCGAAGCGGCGGTCGCGGCGAGCCCCTCGATCGTGCGCTGCGACCTCATGTCGGGAACGGACGATTATCTGGTGACGGTGCTGGCACGGTCGCTGGACGATTTCGCCGACGTCCACCGCGAGGAACTGTCGCGCCTGCCGGGCGTGGTCCAGATGGAATCGGGCTTCGTGCTGCGTGAAATCGTAAAGCCGCGGCTGCCGCAGCAGCTCGGACGAACAAGCCGCTAACGCGATCCGACGGACCGACGATAAAGCGTGTCCGCGGTCGGCGCGTTGACACCTCCGCCGCCGACGGCCCGCAGCCCGCCCATCCAGCCCTGCTACGGACATGCCGGCCGATCTGCGCGACCTGGGGCGCTGCATCGGCCTCTTCGCGAGGAGCTTCAGCGATGCCGGATCCCACTATGTCGGCGAGGTGCATCATGGCCGGAGCGCACTTCGCACGACGTCGTCGCCATAACAAAGATATCTTCTGATATTTCACTTGCAATTTCTTTCGCTCGGTGTGATCCCTGGCGATAATGGAATTAAAAAAAGGGGAAGACAGATGGCGATCACAAGCTCATGCCCAGTCACGCGGCGCCGGACACGCGGCGGCCGATATGTCCTCATGATCAGCAGCTCATTGGTCCCGCTGGCCTGGGGGAGCGCCGCCGGCGCGCAAGCCGCAGCGGCTGCCGCGCCGGGCGCGACAGAGCCGGCCGTTTCGCGGAGCGCGCCGGAAAACCAGGATATCGTGGTGACCGCGAACAAGCGCGGCTCGCAGGTGGTGCTGGACGTGCCCGGCGCCATTCAGGCGATCGGCGGCGAGGCCTTGAAGGCGGCGGGTGTGCAAACCTTTATCGACATCGCGACCAAGGTGCCCGGTCTGCAGCTTCAGGATCTCGGGCCGGGCGACAAGAAATATGTCATCCGCGGGGTCAACTCCACGGGCAATTCGACCGTCGGCGTCTATTATGACGAAGCGGTCATCAGCGGCGCCAACGCCAATGACGGCGGCGGCCGCGAGCCGGACATCCGCTTGTTCGACCTCGAGCGGATCGAGGTCCTGCGCGGTCCCCAGGGCACGCTCTACGGCGCCAACTCGATGAGCGGCACGATCCGCTTCATCACCCGCAAGCCGGTGATGGACTCGGTCGAAGGCTATCTGAACGGCGAAATCTCGACGACTCGCAAGGGCGGCAGCAATTACGACGCCAACGGCGCGGTCAACCTGCCGATTGTCGACGGCGTGCTGGCGCTGCGCGCCACCGGCTGGGTCACCGATGACAGCGGCTACATCGACCAGGTCCGCATCCCCGCCGGCCGGATCAACAATGTCAACAATGACAGCACCCGGGGCGGCCGGATCAGCCTGCGCCTCAAGCCGACCGACAATCTCGATATCGTCGCCTCGGTCACGACCCAACGCACTTCATCGGACGGCTCCTCGCGTTACACGCCGCCGGGCACTGCCTCGTTCTCGGGACCGGGCTTTCCGTCGATACCGGGGGGCGACCTGATCAATACCGACGTGACGCGCAGCCTGTGGGACGAGCATCTCAACGTCTACAGCCTCACCGCGGACTATAAGCTGCCGTTCGGCTCGATCACCGCGACGACCAACCAGTTCAACCGCCGTATCGACTTCAGCTTCGATTCCACCCCGATCAATTTCTATTACGGCGCGGTGCCTTATCCCGGCA
>CAXSHP010000027.1:17356-21597 GCA_964236935.1 uncultured Sphingomonadaceae bacterium | reverse complement strand
AGAGCGCCTCGATCCATGCGTCGCTGCCGGGTTCGCATACCAAGAACCTCTTCCTGAAGGATAAAAGCGGACGATATTGGCTGGTCGTCCTGCCGGCGGACAAGCGGGCGGATCTGAAGGCGATGGCGGCGCAGCTCGGTGCGGGCAAGTTCTCGCTCGCCAAGCCGGAGGACATGGCGCGGCTCCTCCAGGTCGCGCCCGGCGCCGTCACGCCCCTGGCCGCGGTCAACGCGCCGCGCGGGGCGCTGCAGCTCGTGTTCGACGAGAGCTTCGCGGGTGGTCGCATCGCGGTTCATCCGCTGCGCAACACCGCTACGGTGGCGCTGGACTTCACGGTGCTGCTGGGCTGGCTGAACGACCTCGCGATACGGCCGACCGTGATGAAGCTGCCCTGAGCGTCGCCCGACCGGCGGCAATTATGCACGACCGGCAGCACTCACATTTCGGCAGGCCGCGGGGCTTGCTTGCGGTAGCCGAGCGGGGAGACGCCGTATCTCGCCTTGAAGGCGCGGCTGAGATGCGAGCTGTCGGCGAAGCCGCAGTGCGCCGCGATCTCCGACAGCCGCAGGTCGCTGGTCCCGATCAGATGCTCGGCGCTTTCCACCCGCAGGCGGACGAGCGCTGCCGCCGGGCTCACGCCGAGCTCGGCGTCGAAGAGGCGGGTGAGCTGGCGCGCCGTCACGCCGGCGGCCGCAGCGAAGTCGTCGAGCGTCAGCTTCTCCCCGAGCTGCTGCTCCATGAGCAGCAGCGCGCGGCGCACCCGCGTGTCGGATCCGGCGCGCAACGGGAAGGAATGGGTCGAGGGCTGCGGCGTGGTGCCGCTTGCGCCCACCTCCTCGATCATGATGCGCAGGCCCTTCGCCGCCGATCCCGGGCCGCAATGGCGATCGACGAGATAACTGGCGAGATGGATGACGCTGACCCCGCCGGCGCAGGTGATGCGATCGCCCTCGTCGAGGAACAGCCGGTCCGAAATGACGGGTGCGCCGGGAAATTCGGCGACGAAATCGTCTTGGTGAAACCAGCTGACGCAGGTCGTGCGCCGGCGCATGAGGCCGGCGCGGGCCAGAACGAAGCTCCCCGTGCAAAGCCCGACCAGCGGAATGCCGGCGGCCGCAGCGTCGGTCAGATAATCCGTGATCGCCGGGTCGTTGCCGGCGTCGCGGTGGAGAATGCCGCCCACCACGACGATATAGTCGAACGCGCGACTGTCGGTCAGACCCGATGTCGGCTGGATCGCGATGCCGTTGCTCGCCGTCACGGGCGTGCAGCGCTCGCTCAAGATCGTCCAGCGGCAGCGCACCGGCCGCGAGCGGTCGCCGACGTCGGCGGCGAGCCGGAGCGTGTCGACGAAGCCGGACAAAGCGAGCATCGTGAAGTTCGCAATCGGCACGATGGCGACCGACAGAGCGGGCGACTGCGACATTTCGGCCATAGTCTGAAGAGATCGTGCCATGTCCAGATCATACCGGTAGATGGCCGGTTGGTGCAAGAATCGACCCCTGATCGGCCTAGGTTTGCGAGATGCGTTTCTCGGCCCTGTCACTTGCGCGCGGCGCGCTTTCCGGCCAGGCGGCCTGGCCGCGGCAATGGCGCGCGGCCGAGCCCAAGCCGGCCTATGACGTCGTCGTCGTGGGCGGCGGCGGGCATGGGCTGGCGACTGCCTACTATCTGGCGACCGCGCATGGGATCCGCAACGTCGCGGTGGTCGAGAAAGGCTGGATCGGCGGCGGCAATACGGGTCGCAACACGACCATCATCCGCTCAAACTACCTCTTCGATGCCAGCGTGGCGCTCTACGACCACGCCCTGAAGCTTTGGGAAAAGCTGTCCCAGACGCTCAACTACAACATCATGTTCTCGCCGCGCGGTGTCCTGATGCTTGCCCATTCGGTGCACGACGAACAGTCGTTCAAGCGTCATATCCACGCCAACCGATTGAACGGCGTCGACAACGAATGGCTCTCGCCGGACGCGTGCAAGGCCTTCTGCCCGCCGCTGCGGATCGGTGCGGATGCGCGGTATCCGGTAACCGGCGGCGCGCTCCAGCGTCGTGGCGGCACCGCGCGGCACGATGCGGTCGCCTGGGGCTATGCGCGCCAGGCGAGCGCCGCCGGCGTCGATGTCATCGAACATTGCGCCGTCACCGGCATCCGCCGCGCCCCGACCGGCGAGATCGCCGGCGTCGAGACGTCCCGCGGCTTCATCGCCGCCGGCAAGGTGGCGGTCGTGGCCGCCGGGCACAGCTCGGTCCTGATGGCCATGGCCGGCGTGCGGATGCCGCTCGAGAGCTATCCGTTGCAGGCGCTCGTGTCGGAGCCGGTCAAGCCGGTGTTCCCCTGCGTCGTGATGAGCAACACCGTCCACGGCTACATCAGCCAGTCGGACAAGGGCGAGCTGGTCATCGGCGCAGGCACGGACCAGTACGTCAGCTACAGCCAGACCGGGGGCGCGCACGTCCTCGCCCATGCACTCGAGGCGGTGTGCGAGCTGTTTCCCATCTTCACGCGCATGCGCATGCTGCGCGCCTGGGGCGGCATCGTGGACGTGACGCCCGATCGCTCGCCGATCATCGGCCTGACGCCGGTCCCCGGCCTCTACGTGAACTGCGGCTGGGGGACGGGCGGGTTCAAGGCCACACCCGGCTCGGGGCATGTCTTCGCGCACACCGTCGCGGCCGGCCGGCCGCACCCGATCGCCGCCCCCTTCGCGCTCGATCGCTTTCGCACCGGACGGCTGATCGACGAGGCGGCCGCCGCGGCGGTAGCCCATTAGATGGACGGCGACGCCTCATGCTGCTGATCCGCTGCCCCTACTGCGGCCCGCGCTCCGAGCTGGAGTTCAGATACGCCGGCGAGGCGCATATCGTCCGCCCGGCCGATCCGGCGGGCCAATCGGACGAAGCGTGGGCCACGCATCTCTACACGCGCAGCAACCTGCGCGGCCGCCATGCCGAGCGTTGGCGGCATATCCACGGCTGTGGCCGTTTCTTCAACGCCCTCCGCGAAACGGCGACCGATAATTTCCTCGAGATCTATCCCATCGGCGAACCCCGGCGCGCGCTGGGCGATGCGGCGACGCCCGACGGCGGCGCGTTCAAGGACGACGAACCGCGCGGGCCGGCGCTATGACGCAGCCGTTCCGCATCGACGGCGGCGGACGCATCGATCGCGATCGACCGTTGCGGTTCACCTTCGACGGCAAGGCCTATACGGGTCTCGCCGGCGACACGCTGGCGAGCGCGTTGCTGGCCAACGGCGTCCATCTCTTCGGCCGATCGTTCAAGTATCACCGGCCGCGCGGGCTCCTGGGGGCCGGCGTGGAAGAGCCCAACGCCTTGGTCGAAGTCGATTGCGGCCCGGGCCGCCGGGACGCCAACCTGCCCGCCACCACCGTGCCGCTGACCGAGGGACTGGTCGCGCGCAGCCAGAACCGCTGGCCTTCGCTCGGCTTCGACCTCGGCGCGATCAACAGCCTCATCGCGCCGCTGATCCCGGCGGGTTTCTACTACAAGACGTTCCTGTGGCCGCGCCGGGCCTGGGCGAAGCTCTACGAGCCGGTGATCCGCCGCGCAGCCGGGCTTGGCCGCGCGCCCGATGCGCCCGATCCGGATCGCTACGCGCGTCGCTACGACCATGCCGAAGTGCTGGTCGTCGGCGGAGGGCCGGCCGGTCTGGCCGCCGCTCTCGCCGCCAGCGAGCGCCTCGAAGACCGTGTCGTCCTGTGCGACGAACAAGAAGAGGTCGGCGGTTCGATCCTGGCGAGCCCGGGAACCATGATCGCCGGCCGGCCGGCTTGGGAATGGCTTGCGGCGACGCGATCGACGCTGGCGGCCCGGGCCAATGTGACCGTGCTCCCGCGGACCACGGCGTTCCTCTACGCCGCGCAGAACATGGTCGGGCTGGCCGAGCGGCTGGATCGCCCCGATGGCCTGCGCCAACGCTGGCGCCAGGTGCGCGCGCGGCGGGTGGTACTGGCCACGGGCGCGCACGAGCGGCCGTTCGTCTTTCCCGGAAACGATCGTCCGGGCATCATGCTCGCCTCGGCGGCGCAGGCCTGGGTGAACCGCTATGCCGTCCTGCCGGGGACCCGTGCGGTGCTCCTGGCGGAGCACGCCAGCGGTTACGCGGTCGCGTGCGATCTGGTGGCCGCCGGGGTCGATGTGACGATCGCGGATGCGCGCGAAGAGCCTCCGGCCGAACTGGTGGCGATGGCCGCGCAGGCGGGCATCGCCGTGATCG
>CAXSHP010000027.1:629-17346 GCA_964236935.1 uncultured Sphingomonadaceae bacterium | reverse complement strand
TGGCGACCGCGGGGCGCCTGCGCGTCAGGCGGATCACGCTTGCTACGCCGCGGGGAAAGCGTGTGCTGGCCTGCGATCTGGTGCTGATGGCCGGCGGCTGGACACCGGCGGTGCACCTGTTTTCGCAAGCGCGCGGCACGGTCGTGTGGGACGAGGCCGTACAGGCGTATCTGCCGGGTGAGGCGAGCCAGCCGGTGCGCGCTGCCGGTGCCGCGCGCGGGGTGCTGGCGTGCGACGACGCGATCGCCGACGGCGCCGCCGCGGGGGCGGACCTCCCGCAGTCGTCACGCTCCGCCGAACGCACGCCTGCGTCTGCGCCGTTGAGCCCCCCACGGACGATCAGCGAGGGCCCGATGGCGTTCGTCGACTTTCAGAACGACGTCACCGTCAAGGACCTCAAGCTGGCGATCCGCGAGGGTTTTCAGTCGGTCGAGCATTTCAAACGCTACACCACGACCGGCATGGCGACCGATCAGGGGCGCACGTCCAACGTCAACGCGATGGCGGTCGCCGGCGCGATGCTGGGTATTCCCACCGCCGCGGTCGGCGTGACCACCTTCCGCGCGCCCTATACGCCGACTGCGTTCGGGACCTTGATCGGCTACAGCCGGGGGGAGTTGTTCGATCCCGAACGGCGCACTCCGATCGATGGCTGGGCCGAGGCCGCCGGCGCGGTGTTCGAGCCGGTCGGCCTCTGGCGGCGGGCGCGTTATTTTCCGCGCGACGGCGAGGATATGGCGGCGGCGGTCGCGCGCGAGTGTCGCACGACGCGTGCCGCCGCAGGCCTCTTCGACGCTTCGACGCTGGGCAAGATCGAGGTCGTCGGACCCGACGCCGCCGCATTCATGGAACGCATGTATATCAACGCCTGGAGCAAGCTGGAGCCGGGCCGTTGCCGCTATGGCGTGATGCTGCGCGAGGACGGCTTCGTCTATGACGACGGCGTGGTGGGACGCCTCGCGGCCGATCGGTTCCATGTCACCACCACGACCGGCGGCGCGGCCGGCGTGTTGAACCTCATGGAGGATTACCGGCAGACCGAGTTTCCCGAGCTGCGGGTCTGGCTCACCTCGACCACCGAACATTGGGCGGTGATCGCCGTGCAGGGGCCGCGCGCGCGCGCGATCCTGCAGCCGCTCGTCGCGGGCATCGACCTTGCGCCCGAGGCCTTCCCGCACATGGCGGTGCGCGAGGGGCGGATCTGCGGTGTCGCGACCCGCCTCTTCCGCGTGAGCTTCACCGGCGAGCTCGGCTTCGAGGTGAACGTGCCCGCCGGCGACGGCCTGGCGGTTTGGCAGGCGCTGCATGCCGAGGGGCTGAAGCACGGCGCGACCGTCTACGGCACGGAAGCGATGCACGTGATGCGCGCCGAAAAGGGCTTCATCATCGTCGGCCAGGATACCGACGGCACGGTGACTCCGGACGATGCCGGCCTGGGCTGGGCAGTGGGCAAGCGCAAGCACGACTTCGTCGGCAAACGATCGCTCGTGCGCCCCGACATGATCGCGCCCGGACGCAAGCAGCTCGTCGGCCTGGTTCCGATCGACGGCGCGAGCCTGCCCGACGAGGGCGCGCAACTGGTGGCGACGCCATCGCCGGACCGCTTCTCGGCGCAAGGCCACGTCACGTCGGCCTACCGCAGCGATGCCGCCGGTTCGCCGATCGCGCTGGCGCTGCTGGCCGACGGGCGCTCCCGGACGGGAGAGACGATCCATGCGACCACGCTCGGCGGCCACACCATTCCCTGCCGGGTGACCGATCCCGTCTTCGTCGATCCCGAGGGCGCGCGGCTGAATGGCTGATCCGCTCGCCTCGCTCGATCTGGCCGGTGGCTGGGGTCATGTCCGCGGCCTCCCGCCGCAGCAATCCTGGGTGCTGCAGGCCGAGCCGCACGACGTGGCGGGCGTCGCGTGGCCGGGCGGGATGCCAGGCGCCATGCTGACCTCGACGGCCGAGGGCGATCATGCGGCATTGATGCTGGGGCCGGACGAATGGCTGTTGATCGGCGGATCGGATGCCGCCGATCCGTTGGCGGGTGTCCCGGGCTCGCTGGTCGAGGTCAGCGGCCGCGATGTCGCCCTCGAGGTCGCAGGCCGCGCCGCGACGGCAATCCTCAATGCGGGATGTCCGCTCGATTTGACGGACTGCGCCTTTCCCGCGGGCATGGCCACGCGCACCGTGTTCGGCAAGGCCGCGATCGTGCTGTGGCGGCCCGGCCGCGAAGCGCTGTGGCGGATGGTGCTGCCGCGATCGCTGGCGACCTACGTGGCGGGTTACCTCACCCAAGCGGTCGCCGATCTGTGAAGCGGTTCCGCACGCCCCCGCCGTCAACCGGCCCCGTGGGCGAGGATCTGCTTCCAGATCGCGACTTCATCGATCGCCAGCCATTCCGCCCGGACCATGCCCTGCGTCATGTGGACGTGCGACATCGCCATGACATAGACCGGCGCGCCCGTCGGCGGGCCGAAGTGGCCGAAGCCGGCGTGGCGACCGGTCAGCGACCAGCGCAGCGCGATGCGCACCGGCTGCTCGGCATCCCGGTTGACCATCGCGCTTTCCAGGGCGAAGCGCGCGTCGGGAAACGACGCGAGATACCCGATCACGAACCGGTCGATCTCGCCGTGCCCGTGCATCCCGCGCCCGCCGGGAGCGTGGAGCACGGCGCCCGGAAAATAGAGGTCGCGCACCGCATTGGGCTGCTTGACGCCCCACATGCGATGGAGCGCGTCGGCGCAACGCGCGATATCGGGATCGCGCTCGATGGTAGGTTCGTAGCGCGACGGCCGATCGCGCTCGGGCGTGAAGAAGGCCGGCTGCGCGATCCTGTCCGACCATGTCCCTGGCCAGGTCCCGCGCGGTGAGGCCCAGGCTGACGGCGAAGGCGGCCTGGTCGCGGACCAGCCACTCCTCCTTGACCTTGCCGTCCTGGACCCAGCAGTCCGCGATGATGCGCGACCGGACGGGGCGGTTGTCCGCGCGACCATAGCTGCCGTCCCCGGCGTGCGTCATCACCGACAGCAGCCGGTGCGACGACAGGAAGCTGCGTGCCGGCGTTTCCTGCCAGATCACGTCCTCGCCGACGAGCTGCCGATCCGGGAACTGGTGCAGCGTGGCAAGCGTCTGGGCCACGACACCGCCATTGCCGTGCGTCAGGCCGGTCGGCGCGCGCACGTTGATGTCGGCGGCGTAATAGTCGTCCAGCTTCCCGCCGATGCCGCGATCCTCCCAGATCGCGCGGGTGATGCCGTAGATATAGTCCGGCACGTCGGCGAAGCCGGCGAGGTCGTAAGGTGCATCGGTCATGCGCAAGCTCCTGTTGCCGGGTCAGCGCAGTCGGATGAGCGCCCGGCGCTCCTCGTCGCTCGTCAGGGTCCGGGCCTTCTTGCCGAGATGCCAGACCAGCGCGCCGACGGCCAGCCACACGGCCAGCGCGACGAATTCGGCGGGAATGGCCGTCGTGCTTTCGCGCCAGATATTCGCCGCGGCGACGAGGACGAAGGCGGCCGCGATGACCACCGCGAGATGGGTCAGCCAGGGGTGGAGCGGCATCCGATACGGCCGGTCCATGGCGGGCGCGTTGCGCCGCAGGCGGACGAGCGCGAGCGTCGTGAACAGATAGCTGACCGCATAGCTCAGCCCGACCAGGTTGATGATCGGGAGCAAAGCGTTGCGGCCCAGCAGCGCCAGCGGCACGGAGGCGGCCGCAACGAACACCGCGGCGAACGCGGGCGAGCCGAAGCGCGGATGAACCCGGGCGAAGGCGCCGGGGATGATCCGCGCCCGCCCCATGCACAGCAGCACGCGCGAGCCGGAGAAGATCATCGCGTTCCAGCTCGTTACCAGGCCAAGCAGCCCGGCCGTAAGGACGGCCCGGCCCGGCCATGGGCTGGAAAAGGCGGAGAACAAGGCGGTCGCGACGGGGAATTCACTGCTGGCGAGCGCGCTTCGCGGGGCGGCCGACGCGGTCGCCAGGATCACGAGCGCGAAGAATATGAAGCCGGCGATGACGGCGGATGCAAGCACGAGCGCGAGATTCCGGATCTTGCCGAGATCGGCCACCTCGCCAAGCGCCTGGGGCAAAGCGTTGAATCCGCCGTACCATACGGGAACCGTCGCCAGCACGGCGAGGATCGGTCCGATCGCCGATCCGCCCGCATCATGGGCGAACCACGGGATCCGGTTGATCGCGCCGTTGGCCTGGCTCAGAGCGGCAAGAACGAAGGTCACCGTCGCCAGGACTTTCAGGGCGGTGGCGACGTTCTGCAGCCGGGCCGAGGCATAGCCGCCGCGGATATTGACCCAGCTGAGCGCGATCAGCCCGCCGAAGCCGATCACGATCGCACCGAGCGTCACGTCCGATCCCAGCATGCGATAGATCGTCGGACCGGCGGTCGCCGGGAGGATGACCGAGATGATCCACGGCGAGGCGACCGCTTCGAAGGCACAGACCGAGACGGCAGTGAGAGCCAGCAGCCATCCGACGATGAACGCCGGGGCGGCGCCGAGCCCTTCGAACGCATAGACGATCTCGCCGCCGGAAAACGGCAGGCTCGCCCCCATCTCCGCATAAGCCAGGCCGATCAGCAACACCGCCGCGGCGCCGACCGCGAACGCGACGACCGCGCCGCCGGGGCCGGCCGTCAGGATCCAGCTGCCCGCCACCAGCATCCAGCCCACGCCGATCATCGTGCCGAAGCCGATGGCGAAGAGCTGGTGAAAACGAATCGTCTTCGAGAGACCCGTGTCGTTGATCTGTGTCACGTCCGACGATCTCCCGATAAAACGATGGTCTTCGCAAGGTCGCAAATAATGAGAGGCAGCACAATGTAGATAATCTCGCGTGTCGATTTGTCGATAATTATGCTTCTGTTGAGGCAGGCTACTACTTGTGCTCAAGAGTAGTTCAATTATAAGATAAATATCAGAACCATGCCGAAGTTCTATTGACAAAAACTTGTTTATGACTTCGTATGCAGCCCAGTGTTCATAAAAAAGGGGACGAACGATGACGTGGACGAATCATTTAACGTGGCGCCGCATCTCGCTTTTGATGAGCGTCGCGACGGCACCGGTGGCAGCGATGCCGGCCTCCGCCCAGACGACCGCACCGGTGGCGTCCCAGGCGGCCGCCCCCGCGACGACTTCGACGGCCTCCGTCGCCGCGCAAGACCAGGCAGATGCGCAGACCGCCGGGCCGGCCGACATCATCGTGACCGCGACCCGACGCGCGGAGAGCATTCAGACCGTGCCTCTGTCCGTCACCGCCGTCACCGGCCAGTCGCTGCAGCAGAATAACGTCCACGATCTCACGCGTGTCGACGTGCTCGTGCCCGGCTTCAAATTCGGCGCATCGGGCAACGACGCGCGCCCGGCGATCCGCGGCACCCGCACGCAGCAGGTCGTGGGCAACGCCGACCCGCTGGTCGCGTTCTACAACGACGGCATCTATCGCAGCCGTCCCAGTCAGGCGCTGAGCACGTTCCTCGATGTCGAGCGCGTCGAGATTCTCCGCGGGCCGCAGGGAACGCTGTTCGGACGCAACAGCTTCGGCGGCGCGATCAATGTCATCAGCCGGGCGCCCAAGCTCGGCCAATTGGATTTCGGCGGCATGGTCGAGGTCACCAATTACCAGGGCCTGCGCGTCGAGGGTTTCGTCAACCTGCCGGTCGGCGACAAGGTGGCGATCCGTATCTCCGGCTATGATTCACGCCGCGACGGATGGGTCCACAACACCACCAACACCAGCAATGATCTGCATGACGATCGCAACCAAGTGGTGCGCGCCCAGATCAAGTTCGAGCCGTCGAGCAACTTCACGAATACGTTCCGCGCCGAATATTGGCACGGCGGCGGCGCTGGCGGCGGCGACTACGGCTATTTCACGCCCGGCGTGCCGGTGAACCCGGCCACCGGCTTCACCAACGGCGTCACCGGCGTGATCAACCCGGTCATTTCCGCGGGCACCGTCAACAATCCGCTGGTGGCCGGCAACCCCGCCTACGACGGCGGCTACGGCGGGCTGATTCCGGGCACGCTCGGCGATGCCGACTACAAGCATATCCAGCGCAACTTCCCCCAGATCCGCAGGATCAACCAGCTCACGCTGTCCGACGAAGCCACGCTCGGGCTGGGCGACTTCGCCGACCTCAAGGGCATCCTGTCCTATACGCATTACAAGGAATATCGCCAGGCGGACCCCGATTACACCGCGCAGCGGCTCAACTACGAGAACGGGCCGGTCAAGGTGGTGACCTACACGGAAGAAGTTCAACTCGCGTCGAAGCCGGGGCAGCGCCTGTCGTGGGTGGCGGGCGTCTACCTCCTGCAGGACAAGCCGCGCGGCGGTTTCAACTTCGGCACGGACACCGGCGGAGTGCCGGTGCAGCTCTACTCGGCCGATCCGACCGGATATTTCTCGGGACCGGACGGCAGTTATACCGACAGCTACGCGGCTTATGCCGATGGCACCTACAAGCTAGCCGATTGGCTGCGGGTGCTGGGCGGCGTCCGCTATACCAAGGACAAAAAGCGCGGTTATGTGAATCCCAATGCCGGCACCACTACCGCGCCGGATACCAGCATCACCGCGCGCGCCTCATTCAGCCGCGTCACCTATCGCGGCGGTTTCCAGGTCGACGTCGCACCGCGCGCGATGGTCTACGGCACCTACTCGACGGGATATCTTTCGGGCGGGCTCAATGACTCGACACCGATCACCCGCTACGAGCCGACCTATTCTTCGGCGTTCGAAGTCGGCGCCAAGACCACGTTGCTCGACGGCAAGCTGCGTGCGAATGTTGCGCTCTACCGCAATCGCTACCGCAACATCATCACGCAAATTCTAAGAACGCTGCCCAACAACGCGGTCGTCACGACCGCCGCGAACGCGGGCAAGATCAAGGCCTATGGTGCCGAGGGCGAGCTGGATTATTATCCGACGCGCGAAGCCTATATCGGTCTGCGGCTGGCGTATAATCACTCCCGCTTCGGCCCGTTCATCGCGCCCAATTCGTTCCACGACGGCGGCAATACCAACGCGTGCAACAGCAACGGGGCCTTCTGTGCGTTTCAGGTGGAAGGCCTGCAGGTTCCGCTCAACCCCACCTTTTCGGGAACATTGCTCGGCTCCTACGACATCGATACGGGGAAGGTCGGTGTCTTCACGCCGTCGGTCACCGCATTCTATTCGACCAAGTATCGCACCTCCGACCAGCCGTTCTTTTTCGCCAACCAGAAGAGATACGGCACGGTCGACGCCTATCTCCGGTGGCGTCCCGACGCCGACAGTCGTTTGTCGGTCGAAGGATTCGTCAACAATCTGACCGACAAGCGTATCCTGCTGCGCACCACGCCGAACGGTGGCGAAGTGATCTTCCAAGATTTTTCCAATCCGCGTATTTACGGGGTCCGCGCATCGTTCAACTACTAAGCTCGAAGGAGGCGGCCGAAAAATCCGCCTCCTCACTCACAGGAAGAATAAATGAAGGGTTCCCGTCCCGAACAAGGCGCGCTAACGCGCGGCAACGACAGGTCCAAGACCGAGGAGACACGCCGAGTCGTCGAGACGATGGTGGATGGCCTCAACGACCATATGATCGACGGCTCGGCATCGTTTTTCGCAAAGAATTTCCGCTGGATGGGTAATGCCGGCTGTGGCCTGAAGAATGGTCTGACCGAGTTTCAGGACAATTGGCAACGGCCGTTCCAGGCCGCGTTTTCCGACAAGGTCTGCGTGGATGAGGCACGACTCGCCGAGGGTGAGTGGATGGCGGCGTTCGGCCGCCAGGAAGCGACCCACTCGGGCGAATTCATGGGCATCGCGCCCACCGGCAGCCGGGTGGAAATCCGCTATATGGATTTCTGGAAGGTGGTGGATGGTAAGATCGTCGACAATTGGGTGATGGTCGACTTTCCCCATGTGATGCGCCAGCTGGGTGTCGATCCCTTCAACGGGCATGGCTGGGAAGCGTTCGACGATGGCAGCAAAGTGCCTCCCAAACCCGAGGGGAAGCCGGATTGACCGACGGTGCCCCACCGACCGTGTACGCGTATGACGCGACCGATATGACGGCTTGACTCCCGATCGTGCCGACGGGCGATTGCCGCCGATCCGAGGTCTCGACGACCTGTTGTGGGGGAAAATGATGGGTGATGCGATCTGCCGTTCCCGATCGGTCTGCCGATCGGTCGCGTTGATCCTGGGCGTCGGCCTGGCCGCCAGCCTGCCGGTCCGGGCGGCGTCGCCGGCTCGCGCCGACGTGGCGCCTGCGGCGACCTTCAGCCAGTTCCGCTATGACGGTCTGCCGCGCCGGGGGGAGCCCGTCGCCCCGCCGCCGGGCCGGTTTCTCAATCCGGTCATCGCCGGCTCGACGTCGGATCCGTCCATCGTGCGCGTGGGCGCCGATTATTATCTGGCGACCTCCAGCTTCACCTTCTGGCCGGGAATTCCGATCTTTCATTCGCGCGATCTGGTCGGTTGGACGCAAATCGGCGCAGCCGTCTCCCGCCGCGATCAGATGCCGCTGGAGGGTCTCGCCGGCTGGCAGGGGATCTATGCGCCGGATCTCAAATGGCACGACGGCCGCTTCTATCTGACGGGCACCTGCGTCGAATGCGGCGGCAGCTTCGTCATGACGGCGGCGCATGCGGAAGGGCCGTGGTCCGCGCCGGCGTGGCTGCCGTTCGACGGCATCGATCCGTCGATTTTCTTCGATGACGACGGCCGTGCCTACGTCATCAACAATGGCCTGCCGCCGGGCGGACCGCGCTGGGAGGGCCACCGCGCGATCTGGCTGCAGGAAATCGATCTGGCCAAGCTCGTCCTCGTCGGCCCGCGTACCCTGCTGGTCGACGGCGGCGGCGATGCGGCGGCGAAGCCGTTCTGGATCGAGGGGCCGCATCTCATCAAGCGGAACGGACGCTATATCCTCATCTGCGCGCAGGGCGGGACAAAGGAAAATCATCGCGAGATCGCCTTTCGCGCGTCAGGGATTCGCGGACCTTATTCGCTCCGCGCGACGCCGATCCTCACCCAGGTCGGGCTCGATCTGCTCCGCCCCCATCCCGTGGTCCAGACAGGCCATGCGGATCTGGTGCAGACGCCGGCCGGCGAATGGTGGGCGGTGTTCCTGGGGTCCCGGCCGGTCGGTCCGCACGAGCTGGATTATACCACCGGCCGCGAGACCTATCTGCTGCCGGTGACGTGGCGGGAAGACTGGCCCGAGATCCTGCCGCCGGGCACGGCCGTTCCCGCCTCGCCGTTGCGTCCGCGCCTGGCGGATGCCGCGGGCACGGCCCCGGCGGCCGCCGGCGGCCGGTACGCGCCGGATTGGCGCGCGGCGGCGCTCGATCCGCATTGGCTGACGATCGGTTCTTCTGCGCGGCCATGGTGGCAGGTGGGCGGCGGCACCCTGCGGATCACGTCGCTTGCGCCGACGCTGGGCGGCGCTGCGCAGCCTGCCCTGGTGGCGGTGCGCCAGTCCGATCCCCGCGCGGTCGCCAGCGTCACCGTTCGTTTCGATCCGGCGCGGGCCGGCGGGTCGGCGGGTCTCGCCGCTTTCGCCGATACGGAGCATTTCTGGGCTCTGGTCGTGTCGGCCGCCGGCGACGGGGGCCGCGAGGTGCGGCTGATCAGCCGGACGAGCAAGGACGTGCCCGAAAGCGGCGTCATCGCCGCGCGCGCGCGGCTTGGCGGTCCGCGCGATGCCGCGATCCGCCTCAGGCTCGCTGCCGACGGAGCCGCCCTCCGCTTCGCCTATGCCGTCGCGGGCAGCGGATGGCACGCGCTCGGGGGCGCCCGCGACGGCCTGACCCTGGCCGTATCTCATTCCGGCGAGTTCACCGGTACGGTGCTGGGCCCGGTCGTGCTCAGCCGCGCCGCGGATTGAGTCCGCGAGGGCTTATCGCCCGGCCGGGACCGTCTGCTCCAGGACAGCCACGCCATATTTGGGCAGCGTCACGCGGCTGACCTGGCCCGCACCCAGCACGTCGCGCATCGCACTCGGCAAGGAGATCGAGCGTTCGGCGTCGTCGTAGTTCGTCAGGATCAGCACGCGCTTTCCCGCGCCTTCCCGGATCGCGACGTCGATCCCGGCGGGCAGGCCCGGCAGGAGCGGGGCGATCCCGCTGTCGGCGAGCAACCGCGCGACGATCGCCTTCATCAGGGGGGCGTCCAGATTCGCGCCGACATACGTGATGCTGCCGCGGCCGACGCGGCGGGTCACCGCTGCCGGCTGGCCTTCGAGCCAGCCATTGCCGGATCCGTAGCGCAGCGTCACGATTGCATCGGGCGTCGTCGTCTCGAGGCGCTCGGCCCAGGTCGTCGCCTGTCCCGTACCCCAGGCGCCGGTGACCGGAAGGGGACGTTCCAGCGCATACCATTGCGCCACGCGCGCGCCGAGCAGCGCCGCCAGCGGACCCGGTTGCTGCTGGGGCCACAAGCCGTTGTCGTCATCCTTCATCCCGCTCCGGGCGCCGAGGACGAGATGGCCGCCGGCCTGGACATAGTCGATGAGGTTCGCCGCCGCTTTCGCGGTGATGAGGTTGAGCGCCGGGGCCACGACCAGCCGGTAGCGACCCAGCGGCGCGGTATCCTGCACCACGTCCACCGAGCGCGCGATCGCATGCAGAGGGGCATAATAGTCGAGCATCGCATTGGCGGGATCGAAGGCTTGGGCGAAGCGCTGCCAGCCGATCGTCCAGCGGCTCGGATAATCGTTCAGCATCGCCGCCTGCGACACGACGGTGGTGCCGCTCAATGCTGCCGTGGCCCGCGCAAACTCGGCGCCGATCCGGCTGACTTCGGCGAAGACGGGCACCGGCAAGCCGTCCGCTCCGACCAACGTGCCGTGATACTGTTCCTGCCCGTTCAGCGCGGATCGCCACTGCCAATAAGCGAGCGCATCGGCGCCGTGGCCTACCGCATGCCAGGCGAGCGCGCGCACCTCGCCCGGATCGAGCGAGTTGTTCGTGCTCGACCAGTTGACCGTGCCGGGCTGCGTTTCCATCACCCAGAAATTGCGCTGGAGAAGGCCGCGAATGATGTCGTGCGCCGCGCCGAAACGGATCGGATCGAAATGACCGGACCCGACGTAAATATCCCACGATACGAAATCGAGATCGCCGCTGATCTCGTAGAAATCGAGACCGTCGGTGTCCGGTGACAATTCCGCCACTGTTTTGGGACGTGCGTCGACCCAGTAATTGGTGGTTATCTTCTGGTCGTGATCGACCCGCCGACGCAGAATCGCGAGCTGATCGCCGAGATAGCCGCGATACTTCTGCGAGGTGAACTGGCGCCAAGCCAGCATCAGCCCGGGATTGCTGTCGAGGCGCTCGGGCAACGGAATCTGCGACCAGTCCTGATAGGTCTGGCTCCAGTAGCTCGTCGTCCAGGCGGCGTTCATCGCATCGAGCGTGCGAAAGCGGGCCTTCAACCACGCCTGGAACTTCATCCGCGTATCCGCGCTGTAATCCTCGACGCCGATCTCATTGTCGATCTGCCAGCCGATCACGTTCGGATCGTGGCCGAACCGATCCGCCATGCGTGACACGATCGCCTGCGCCAGCGCGGCGTAGCGCGCATCGAGGAAATCGGCCTGCTGCCGGCCGCCATGCTTGGCGCGTGTCCCGTCCGGCAGCGTCCGCAACGTCTCGGGATAGTGCGACGTCAGCCAGGCGGGCGGCGCAGCCGTCGGCGTACCCATGACGACGCGGATATGGTGCCTTTCGGCGGCACGTACCGCGCGCGCCAGCCAGTCAAGCTGGAAATCGCCCTCCTTGGGCTCGATGCTGCTCCAGGCGAACTCGCCGATGCGCACGAAGCGAATGCCGGCGCGCTCCATCAGCGTCAGATCGTCGTCCCAGCGGGTTTCGGGCCATTGCTCGGGATACCAGGCGACCCCGAGCATCGGGGCGGCGATCGCCGGTGCCGTTGCAGGTTCGCTCCCCGCGGCAGCGGCAGGCCACGCCAGGCTCGCGGCCATCAGCGCCAGCCCGTAGGCGAGCTTCGGCACAGCCAAGGCCATAAACCCGGCGGCCGGGCGATTGTTCGACCCGCGCTTGTTCACCCGTACATCCTCCCAAGGCCTTTCGGCGTGCGATCCGCGACCGGCGGATCGCTTGTAGTCCGATCGCCGCGCCAACACAGCGTCAGTCTATTTGCATCCGCAGTCAATATCATTATGCCGATTCGGCCGGTTGGATGGTGGCGGGTTGTCGATGCGACGCGGAACGAGCGATCCGTCGAGGGCCGTGGCGCCGGCCGGCCGCGCGTCCGGAGCGCGGGCGTCCGATCCATGTCCGGCTGGAGGAAGAACGATGTTGCCCTACACCCTGAGCGAGTTTGCCGGAAAGAATGTCCTCGTGACCGGCGCCAGCACCGGCATCGGCGCTGCCGTCGCCGCCGCGTTCGCGCGCCAGGGCGCGAACGTCGCGATCCACTACAATGCCAATTCGGCCGCCGCCGAGCAGGGACGCGCTGCCATCGTCGCCGCCGGCGGCCGCGCGTTCCTGATCCATGGCGATCTGTCCGATCCGGCTCGCGGCGCGGTGGTGGTCAGGGAGGCCGCCGAGGCGCTCGGCGGCCTGGACATCCTGGTGAACAATGCGGGATCGCTGACCGGCCGCACGCCGTTTCTCGACTGGACCGCCGAAACCTTCGATACCGTGATGAACCTGAACGTCCGCTCGGTCATCACCGCGTCCCAGGCCGCCGTGCCTTATCTCGAGGGACGGGGCGGGGCGATCGTCAATCTCGGCTCGATCGCCGGCAGCGACGGCGGCGGACCGGGGTCTGGCCATTATGCCGCGGCCAAGGCCTATATCCACAATCTGACGAGGCACATGGCGCGCGATCTGGCGGGGCGCGGCATTCGCGTGAACGCGATCGCGCCGGGGGTGATCGCCACGCCGTTCCATGCCGCGACGCCGCCGGAGCGCATGGAGGCGATGCGCCAGGCCGTCCAGCTCGGCAGGGTCGGGGAGCCCGAGGACTGCGTCGGGCCGATCCTGTTCCTCTGCTCCGCAGCGATGAGCGGCTACGTCACGGGCCAGATACTTCACGTCAACGGCGGTCAGTACATGCCGTGAAGCGCGCCCATGCCACGCTGCGGCGGGATGCGGGGCGCTAGCGAGGCGACGAACAGGCGCGCCACGCCGCGATGAACCCGTCCGCCAGCGCGCGGACCGCGCCCGCATCGCGGCCTGGCGCGTAGAGGGCCGATCCCAGCCCAAAGCCGCTCGCGCCCGCCTCGAGCCATGGCCCGAGCTTGTCCGGCGTGATCCCGCCGACCGGCAGGATCGGCGTCGCGGCCGGCAGCACCGCGCGCATCGCGCGCAGCACCGTCGGCGACGCGCCCTCGGCCGGGAACAGCTTCAGCGCGTCGGCGCCGGCGCGCAATGCGGAAAACGCCTCGGTGGGCGTGAAGAACGCCGGCATCGCGACGAGGCCGAGCGCGACCGCCGCGACGATCACGCGCTCGTCGCTGTTGGGCGAGATGATCAGCGTACCGCCCGCATCGGCGACGCGCGCGACGTCGGCCGGGTCCAGCACGGTGCCGGCGCCCACCACCGCTCGGCCCGCGACGGCGCGGGCGAGCGCCGCGATGCTGGCGAGCGGGTCGGGCGAGTTCAGCGGCACCTCGATCAGCGTGAAGCCGGCGTCGACCAGCGCCCCGCCGATCGCCGCGACCTCGTCGGGACGGACGCCGCGCAGGATCGCGACCAGGGGGCAGCGCGCGAAGGCGGCGGCGAAATCGGCGTGGTGGCTCATGCGATCAGCGCTCCGAGATGGACGATGCCGGCGACGAAGGCGGCGTGACTGTCGACGATCTGGGCGGTGCGGCCTTGTGCCTCGATCGCGGCTGCGTACAGCGTGCCGAGCGTGGGATCGGCGAGGATGTGAACCGCGGCATGCGGCAGGTCCGCCAGCCGGGCCGCGACGTCGCCGCCGATCAGCAGGCCGCTGGCGAACGAGGCGGCAGCGGCATCGTCGCGACGGCCGAGCAGGCCGGCGGCGCGGATGGCGAACAAGGATGCCGCGAGATCGCGCCGACCGCCTTCGGCGACGCCCTCGCGAAAGGCGTCGCCAAGCGCGACCGTCCCGCCGAGCTGCGCCGCGAGAATGCCATGGGTGCGGATCAGCGCGAACAGCTCCCCGGTCATCGCGGTGGTGAAGCGGGCGATGTTGCCGTCGACCATCTCGACCCATTTGCAGTGCGTGCCGGGCTGGCACAGCAGCGCGTCGGGCGGCGCCAGCGCAGCCGCCGTGGCACCAAGCAACTGCACCTCCTCGCCGCGCATGACGTCGGCCCGCGATCCATCGACGAACGACAGGCCGGGCACGACCGCGGTGCGCGCATCGATCCGGCACAATCCTCGGGCCAAAGCGGCGAGCCCGGCGGGCGCCGGCACATAGGGCGCCACGCGCCAGCCGATCGTCGAGCCGACCATCCCTGCCAGCAGCATCGGATGGTCGCCGAATCGGTCGCGGAGCGACGCGACCTCGCGCGCGAAGCCGTCCCGCGCCATCGCCGTGACGCCGAGATCGTCGCGTTCGCTCCGCACGACCTGCCCGTCCTGAATCAGATAGGTGCGGCGGTTGGTCGTTCCCCAGTCGACGGCGACGTATTGCGTCCCGAGCTTCACCACCAAGTCGCGTACAGGGCGACGAGCACGAGGATCACGCCCAGTCCCAGCATGTTGAAGCTGCTGCTCGTCGCATAGCCGAGGCCGCGGGTCTCGATCCGGTTCGTCGATGCGGCTTGCGGACGCGCGAGCGACACGACCACCGCGAGCGAGAGTGCGGCGAAGAAGACGACCGTCATCCGGTTCATGAACGGAAAGTTCGGCACAAGCCACCACATCACGAACGACAGCAGTACCGATGTCGCGGCGGCGGTCAACGCGCCGAGTTCGGTCGCCGGTTTCCAGAACAGGCCGAGCAGGAAGATCACCGTGATCCCCGGCGTGACGAAGCCGGTGAATTCCTGGATAAACTGGAAGCCCTGCTCGAAGCTGCCGATCAGCGGCCGGGCCGTGATCAGCGCCAGCCCGATCGCCACCGCGGCGGACAGCCGCCCGACCAGCACCAGCTTCCGCTCCGACGGCGCGGTGCCGGCGACGGTCGCGCCCCGCTTTCCCTGCATGCGGGGCGCGTAGAGATCGAGCGTGAAGATCGTCGCGATCGAGTTGATCTTGGACGCGGTCGAGGCGATGATCGCGGCGATCAGCGCGGCGAAGACGAGGCCCAATACGCCCGGCGGGAGCAAACGCATCATCGTCGGATAGGCTTGATCGGGACGCGTCAGCTCGGGCGCCAGGACGACCGCGGCGATGCCGGGCAGGACGATGATCACCGGCATTAGCAGCTTCAGATAGGCCGCGAACACGATGCCCTTCTGCGCTTCGCCCAGGCTCCTGGCGGCGAGCGCACGCTGGATGATGTACTGGTTGAACCCCCAGTAGCTGAGGTTTGCGATCCACATCCCGCCGACCAGCACGGCAACGCCGGGCAGTTCCTTGTAATGGGGATTGTCGGGCGACAGGATCATGTCGAAATGGCCCGGAACGCGGCGCGTGAGCTCGACGAAGCCGCCGACGATCCCGCCGTCGCCGCCGATCTTCGCCAGCGTCAGCCCGGTCACCATCAACCCGCCCAGGACGAGGAGCGTCACCTGGACGATGTCGGTCAGCGCCACCGCCTTCAGCCCGCCACGGATTTGGTAGAGGAGCGCGAACAGGCCGAGACCGATCAGCGCGGCATCCTGATTGACGCCGGCGACCTGCGCGACCGCGACCGAACCGAGCCACAGGATCGAGGTCAGGTTGACGAACACGTACAGCGCCAGCCAGAACACCGCCATCAGCGTGCGGATGCCGGGTCCGTACCGCTGTTCGAGGAACTGCGGCATCGTGTAGATTTCGTTCCTGAGGAAAATCGGCAGGAAGAACTTGCCGACGATCAGCAGGGTCAGCGCCGACATCCATTCGTACGACGCGATGGCCAGCCCGATCGCATAGCCCGAGCCCGACATGCCGACGATCTGTTCGGCCGAGATATTGGCCGCGATCAGCGATGCGCCGATCGCCCACCAGGGCAACGCCTTGGCAGCGAGGAAATAGTCCGAACTGGTCGTCTCGCCGCCGGTTTTGCCGCGCGAGACCCATTGGGCCAATGCAAAGATGCCCGCCACATAGACGATCACCACCGCGCTATCGATCGATGACAACGTCATGGGGCCTCCTCACCGGATCGTCGTTTTATCCGATAAATGACGTCTGTCCATAAACTTTGCTGACAAAGGCGGGCGATTGCGCGACGGTATGTCCATGCAGAAGATTTCCCAGGCCACCGATCGGCCCGACCGGCAGGAGGGCAATCTCACCGCCAACGTGCTGGAAACGCTGGGCCGGGCGATCGTCACCGGGCGCTACGAAGGCCGGCCGTTTCCGATCGAGGCGGATATCGCGCGAGCCCATGGCGTCAGTCGTTCGGTGACGCGCGAAGCCGTCAAGATGCTGACCGCCAAGGGCCTGCTGAGCGCGCGGCCGCGCCGGGGAACGGTCGTCGAACCGGCCGCGCGCTGGAACCTGTTCGATCCCGACGTGCTGCGCTGGTCGCTGGAGCGCAAATTCTCGATCGATCTGCTCCGCCAGTTCAACCAGCTGCGCATCGGCATCGAACCCGAGGCGGCGGCGCTGGCCGCGGCGGTGCACG
>CAXSHP010000027.1:0-619 GCA_964236935.1 uncultured Sphingomonadaceae bacterium | reverse complement strand
TCCTCGACTGGGAGGACGTCGTGCTCGAGGCGGAGGCGTCGCTCGACGCGATCCGCACCGGGCTCGATGCGATGCGGGCCGCCGAAGGGCGCGCCGGCGACGCGCTGGAGGCCGATATCGCCTTCCACATTGCCGTGCTGCGCGCGACCGGCAATCCGTTCTACGTCCAGCTGCGCAACGTCGTCGCCACGGCGTTGCGGGTGTCGATCCACTTCACGAACCGGATCAAGGGCCATACCGCCAGCATCGACGACCATGCCGCCGTCGTGGAGGCCATCGCCGATCGCGATCCGGATGCCGCGCGGATCGCCATGCGAACGATCATCGGCGACGTCCTGCTGCTCATCGCGGACAAGTGACCGGACGATCGCTTATTTCCAGCACGCCAGCGGCAGCGGCCGGCCGGGGACGTCGACCCGGAAGGCGAACAGCCCCCCGGCGAGGGGCTGCGCCGCCAGCGCGGCGGGGTCGAGCCCGATCCGCGCGGTCGTCGCATAGGCCGTGCGCAGATCGGGTCCGCCCAGGGCGATCTTCGTGACATTGGCGCATGGCAAAGCGACCTCCGCCACGATCCGTCCGTCCGGCGCATAGCGACGCGCGGACCAGCCGCCCCACAACC
>CAXSHP010000026.1:0-21634 GCA_964236935.1 uncultured Sphingomonadaceae bacterium | reverse complement strand
GTGGCGGCGACAACAAGATCGCGGCCCTTGGCGGGGTCTTCCTCAATCTGGGCGGTATTTGCGGGGCGGCGTTGATGGCGCCGATCATCAATCGCCATGGCCCCTATTATCCGATCGCGTTGATCGTCATGCTCGGCACGCTGTTCGTCGCCGCGATCGGCTATGACCTTGGATCGCTGCCGGCGCTGTTCGGCCTGCTGTTCTTGACCGGCGTCTGCATCATGGGCGGGCAATTGAACTTTCCCGCGATGACGGTTGATCTCTATCCCCAGAATGTCCGGGGGGCCGGTTTCGGCTGGACGATGAGTATTGGTCGCGTTGGTTCGATCGTGGGACCCGTGCTCGGCGGGACGCTCGTCACGGCTGGCTTACCGTCCCAGATATTGTTCCTGCTGGCCGCGGCCGTTACGGCGATCGCGAGTATCCTGCTGCTGATCGCGACAAGGTTACGCTGAAGTCGCGAGGTGCACTAATCCTAACGGCTACTTGTCGCCAACGGCCTTGATCAACAACCATACAAGCACCGTCACAAGTCCGAAAACCGGCTAGGACCAGAAGAGCTGATAGTCGAATATCTTCAGCTTCGAAATCGCCAGAATTTCACGGATCGCCTCAGACTGATCATGCATGAGGTAGGACACCGAGACCGAGGTGGCAAATCCGGCCAGGATAGGCTTCGTCAATGCCACGATGCGAATGTCCTCCGGTGATCCCACGACTGGTAATCCGGACAAAGGCCGGCTCGGCGATGCGCAGGCTGATCAAGGGTCAAAGCGCGAGTGGACATCCTTTCTCATCCGCTCCCCCAAAGCAGACTCCGTGGATGAGACGTCGTGAGTATCTTGCACCCACACTTTTTATCGATCGCGACGTCGTGCGGCAGGTTCCGTCCGCCACCGCCAACCGGACCTCCCTCGACTTCAATGCGGGTCGAGACGGTGCTTAAATCTGCGCAGGGCGAAACTGAGAAGTATCGCCAACATCCCCGCCAGGCCGATCAGCGCCTTCGCGACCGCAAAGCGATCGATCCGATCGGTGAGGAAGACAACGACGGTCAGAACGATCAGACCAACGGCCATGCCCGCCGCACCAGTATTGCGCGGCGGAACGATCCCGAGCGCCGCGCCAAGTATGGGCACGATCAGACAAAGCAGTGCCAAGGTCAGTCGCCGCGCCGCTTCGAGCAGCGGACCGCCATCATCCCCTTTGCTCTTCGCTGCGAGGCTGGTGAACGTCATCCTTTTCCACCGATCACGCTTTGGCATCGGCGGGGGATCAGCTATCCGAATGCTGATCTTGTCAAAATCGGTACGAGCGGCGGAGGTCCCCCCCGGCCTCCGCACCAGCGCACCGTGGTGCAGCTCGAGGAACAGGGCGCCTTTCCAATCCGCGCGAAGTTGCCCACGAGCGGCGGTAAACACGCTATCGCGGCTTACGACGAGAACGCCCACGACGCCTGCCGGCCCGGGGCTCCGGTGATCCGCGAGGATCGTCGTCCCGCCCGGCGTGATAAAGGGCTCGCCGGGCTTGACCGCAAAACCATAGAGGCCTGCCCCTATCTCCCCGCCAAGCCGGTCAAGGCTCCGCTGGCCGGCGGGCTGAAGCTCCCCCTGAAGCGCCACCATTGCGATCGTGGCGACAATACCAGCCATCAATGGACCGCGAAGAAGCCGGTTATTTGAAATGCCGGAGGCGCGCATGGCGTCCAGCTCGCTCTGGATCGCCAACGCCCGAAAGGTGGTCGCAACGGCGAGAAACAGAGCGAAAGGCAAGCCGGTGGAAACATATTCGGGAAGTAGCGTCGTCATCAATCTCGCGACGAGATCGACCGGGCGGTCGACCGCGCTCGCCTGCTGGAGCAGCCGCGGCAGACTGTCGAGCTCGAGGATCAGCACGACGACCAGCGACACCGCGAGCGCGCGCCGCGCAATGGCGCCGCAGAGATATCTGTCAAGAAGACTCAATCCGCGCATGCGCCGAGACCCGGATCGCTTATTGTCGAACGCTGCGGGTCGCCCACATCAACAGTCTTCCGAGGATGCCCAGGCAAGCGCATTCGGCATGACCCATCGATCGAAGGGTGCTTACTGCTTCGTGGCTCGCCGGCAGCGGCCTGCCGTGCTCCTCTTCCAGCCGGTGCAGGATCATGAAGCTACTTTGGGGCGAAGGCGCATTCATGCCGCGCGCCTGGCCTGATCTGGTCGATATCGTCCGAACAACGCGTCGAAATGATCGTCCATCGTTCTATGGATGCGGCCGCTCGACTGGGAAGAAGCGCCAGCGGTGGCGAAGGCGATGATCGCCGCGGCGGCGCTTTCGGCACTTCCTGATCGGTAGAGCCGGTCGTTGCTCGATCGAGCGTGATCCGAGGCGCCGCCAAGCTCGGGCACGATCAACGGGGTGCCGCACGCGCTCGCTTCCGCGGCAACGAAGCAAAAGGTTTCGGCTTCGCAACCATGAACGAGCGCGTCGGCACTCGCCATCAGCCGCGCCAAGGCGACACGGTCGCTCAGCGGCTGAAGAAGCCGGATATGAGGATTGGCGCCGACCGCCTTGGCGATCCGGCGCTGCGCGTGGCCATTGCCGACGAGCAGCAAGCCGACCGGCATGCGACCTGCCGCCGCCGTCGCCGCCGCGATGATCATCTCCCAACGCTTTTCCGGCGAGTGCCGGCCAACCCCCAGCAGCAGGATCCCCGTTTCAGGCAAGCCGCAGCGGCGCAACATCCGCTTGCGCAGCGAAAGGTCTCGCAGATCATGCGAAAACACGCGGGGATCGATTCCCATCGGATTGGTCACGACCCGGCGCAGGCCGCCGGCGCGCAATCGCTCGGAAAGGCACTCGCTGGCGCTGACGATATGATCGAACCGTCGATCAAGCCGCCGCAGATGGCGCCAATACCAGTCGAAGTGGCGGTCGATCGTCGGACGATCGGCAATCGATCCAAACCAGCGGTAGGCGTAGGCCGACAGCGGATCGGCATGGGCAATCAAGGCGCGTTGCGCAGACCCCTGCCATTCGGCCACCATCGATGCGCTGCGCCACGGCGACGATACCTCGACGATGTCGGGGCGCTCCTCGTCGAGCGTGCGGTGGAGCATCAAACGATCGGCGAAATAGCTGTAATTGCGATCCAGCGGGAAGCGCGGGGAGCGGATCCAGCGGATGCGTGCGCCAGGACCGCGGACCTCGAGCCTGGTTTCCGGTCCAGGAGCAACGACGACGATTTCATGCCCGCGCGTCGGACCGGCGAGCAGTTTGCGCTCGACGTAGGTGCGGACGCCGCCGCCGCCGGGTGCGTAAAAAGCGCAGACATCGACAATCTTCATTCACTTGTCTCCAACAGGCCCGAACCGGAACAACCCGCGCCGATAGTTCAACCTGATCGTCAGGTGGGTGATGCCGGCATCGGCGCGGAACGTCGCCGCGGCCGCGGCCGGTTTCGACAGGCCGAGCGACGGATCGTTCGGGAATCCGATGCCATCGGTCGAGATGCCGAACCTGCCGTTGCCGTCGCGGTCGTGGAGCAGCGACAGCGCGTAGCGGCCCGGTCCGGGCACGCGGATGCACAATGTTACCGCCCCTGCAGGGGGGACTGGTTCGACCACGCGGCGAAACAGCTTTCCAGCCCCGACGAGGACATTGTCATCGGCGAGAAAATCGTCATCGTCGGGAGGGTAGAGTTCGGCGCGCAATCGGCCGCGGCGATCCTTCAATCCATGCGCCGTGATGACCACCGCCGGCCCCGGCTCCGAAGGCCGGCACCGGCCCTCGGCCATGCCGAGCGTCGGCGTAGAGGGGATCGAGGCTGAGGCGAGCAGCAGCACGGCCGGGATCGTCATCCTGTCGCCTCACGCCGACTGGCGAGTTCGGCGGCCATGAGCCCGATGCCCAGGATGAGGTGCACCGTCAGCATCAGCGACGCGAGCATCGCCATCAGCACCGCGATCTCACCGTCGTGGCCGACCAGCAACACCGCGATCCCGGCGAACACGACATCCTTGTTGGGGATGAAAGGCAGGCGCGACAACAAAAGACGCAAGGCGGCCAGAAGCAGCCACCACGACAGCGCCACCGCGGGAAGCGCGACGTGCCACATCGACGCCGCCAGCGCTGTCGTCGTCACGATCCGGGCCAGGTGGATTCCCGCGACAAAGCGCAGTTCGGCTCGCGGCAAAGCGAAGAGGCGGCCGCGGAATGCGAAGACAAGCAGCGAGGTCAGGAGGAGCGTACCGACCGATGCCAGCAGCATGCCGCTGCGCCCGCCAAAACGCAGCAGATGATAGAAAGGCAGGGCAAGCGCCAGCATCGTCAAGGTGACGGCATTTCCGACCATCGCCGAAAGCACCGTGACATCCTTCACGGCGCCGAACGGTGCGGCGCTCATCCTGCCGTTGCGTCGCGCCCAGGCGTAGAAATAGATCTCACCGATATAACCCAACAGAATTTCATTGCCGATGAACTTGCGCAGCAACGGCACGACGCCGGACGCCGGAATACGCCACAGCCGCCGGAATATCAGCCAGTCCGCCATCACCGGCGCTGCGTAGCTGGCGACGAACAGCAGCCAGAATCCTGGTGCGCGCGGTACCAAGGCGACGATGTTCGCCAGTTCAAGCATGCGGAGCTCGCGAACTGCGCTGAGCAGCACGATCAACGAGATTACCGGCGCGGCAAGGCGGCCGAAGAGGCTGCGGCCGATCTCGAGCGCCGCGGGATCGGAAAACCCCTCCGCGCGGCGCCATCCCGCTCCCCGGGTCGGCATGGCAATGGTCATGTCCTGCAAATCGCTACTCGGCCCGAAGGTTGTTCATGAAGAAAGGCCGCTGCGCCGATCGGTCCGCCTTCTTCTCGGCGCCGGGCGTGACCTCTGTCAGGAGCTCCGCGTAACGGGCCGCGTGGCGATATCGGATGAAGTGACGGATGGTCCGGTCGATGCTGCCCATCAGGCTGACCTCGCCGACATCGCCGGGGTGAACCGCGATACGGACCGTAGCGAACGGACGCAGCGCGACACGAGCCAGCGCTGCGGCCGCCAACGAGCTGGCCGTTCGCGCCCGCGAGCGGCTCGCCCAGGTCACGACCGGTCCGCGCGCCAGAATCCTGCCGTTGCGCGGGTTCCAGACGCGCAGATGGTCTTCCGCGATCGCGAACCCGACGGCGCTCAGAGCTTCGCGTGCCCCCGGACCATAGAGCCAAGCCGGCGCCACGAACCCCGACACCCCGCGGCCAATGGCCTGCTCCACAACGTCGCGTCCAGCGCGCATCCTGCGCTCCGCCGCGGCGGCGGCCAGACCGAGGAATTCGCCCTCCCCGGCTGTCATCTGGCGGGCCTTGAAGCGGGCGAAGCTCGTGCGGTGAGCGCTGTCGTCGCGATGGCACCAGCCATGAAGAAACATTTCGACGCCGCCGTCCGACCAGGCGCGCAGCTGGCGGGAAAAGACGCGATCGGCGGACAATGGCGCGGCGTCCCAATGATCCGGCACGACGAGCATCGCAAAATGAGCGCCCTCGACCAGCTCGCTCAATCGGCCGGCCAGCCTGGCGACGGGCTCGGCGAAGGCCGGGCCGACGTCATGGATCGATAGGAGCAGCCGCGGGGTCGTGGCGGGGGACGCGACCGACGGTTCGACTTTGTCCGGCCCCGGGTTCATCGCGACGCCAGCGTGATGGAGCGATGATCGATCCGGTCAGCAACATCGAACGTCGCGACGTAGCCGATATGATCGGAGAGCATGGTCCCGTCCGCTTGGTGTCCGAACGGCGCCGAGAGGGAGGTCATCCGCAAAGTCGCAGCGTAGCCCGATCCGAAGAACTGCCAGTCTCTTGCGCGTCGGGCGCTTCTGTCCAGATCAGGGCGGTCTTCTATCCGACATCCGGCAAGTGTCCCATTCCGAGCGGCGAGAACGGTCCGCAGCGAAAGTCCAGGTCGCCAGCGCGCCGCTTGCGACAGCAGATAAAGCCGGCGATCCGCCCTGCGCCCGGCGTTGAAGTCTCCGGCGATGATCACTGGATGGGTGGCAGGCACGTTCCGCCGAAGAAAGTCGCTCAACGCGTCAATCTGGCGGCGATAGGCGTATAGCGAACGCGTGAAATCCACGTGCGCGGCAGAGCGAGAGTTGAGATGGGTCGCGACCACCGCGACGGGCGAGCCGACGCCGGGAACCTGAAGTTCCACAAGCAGGATGCCCTTGTTCGCCAAACAGTCGAATCCGGCACAGGCGAAGCTGGGATAGGCCATGCGACGGGCCGCGAGAATCGGATAATCGGAGGCGATGCGTAAGCCGCTATCCGTCCACTTGCCGACACCTTCACCCACGAAGATGTTGCCCGCAGCCGCGAATGCGCGGTCGGAGGCTCGCAACGGCGCGGCCCCGGTTAGATCGCGTCCAGGTCCATCGGCGATGTAGCGATACCCCGCATCGCGGGCGATCATCTTGGCTGCGGGGCTGAAGGCCTCTTGGAAGACGATCACGTCCGGCTGGCTGTGGTTGTGCCGCATCTGACGAAGCCCAGCCGCGATCTGCGCCAGATTTTGAGAACGGCCCAGGCGGATCGGCCACGGCAGGCCCTCGACATTATAGGTCAAGACCGAGAGCCGTGAATTTCGCTGCTGCGCTGGCGCGACGCCCGCCCCGCCCGTGCCCAAAACGATGGCTGCCAAGCCGAAGACAATCGTTCGTTTCATCAGCGAGGACTCCGATCCCTCGTTGACCAGACGATGTGCCCTCCACCGATCCCCACCTGCCCTTAAGAAGAGCGGCTGGTGAGAACAGACGATCGCGGTGCCGTCTCAAAACTGAAACGGCTGCAACGGAGCGCGACAGCGATGGTGTTAAGGGCGGCCGGCAAGCAGCCTGGGGCATTAGCAATATGAATTCGAAAGCGGCGACTATGCATGCCCCCCGCGACGAAGGCTGCCTCCTGTCGCTTTCCGAGGCATTCTAAGCATGTCGAAGAGCAACCGCCCGGTCTTGCGAATTGCCCGGCTGCCCGGGCTCGACTATCACCGTGCGATGACCGAGCGGGATGAACAGGAAGGCGCCAGCGGGTTGGAAGCCGTTCTCCTTGCAAATAAAGCGCCGCTGCTACGCTTCCTTAGAGCGAGGGGCGCTGGACCCGACGCCGAGGATATTCTTCAGGAAATCTGGATAAGACTCGGAGCTGCGAGCGCGAGCGGCCCGATTGCCAACCCGGTCGCCTATCTCCACAGAATGGCGGACAATCTGATGCACGACAGGCATCGTTCCGCGGAGCGCAGAGCGCGGCGCGAGCTCGCTTGGTCCGATGCAACCGGAGCCACCGTCCCCGGGGTGTCCGACGAACCGTCGATCGAACGCGTCGTCATTGCGCGCGAAGGGGTGCGCGCCGTGGAGCGTGCCTTGGCGCAGCTTAGCGAGCGCAGCCGGGCCATCTTTCGCCGCTTCCGCTTCGATGGCGTGGACCAACGTTCCGTGGCCGCCGAGCAGGGCATCAGCGTGAGTGCCGTCGAGAAGCATCTGCAACGCGCTTATCTTGCGATAATGCAGGAGCAGCAACAGCCGGATGAGTGCGAAGGACGTGGGCGTCGTCCTCTAGGGGAAGGGACCAACGATGCCGCCGAGTGAGGAAGCCAGAGAGGCCGCGGCATTGTGGCTCGCGCGTTCGCGTGACTCGGCGTTCAGCGATTGGATGGGCCTGACCCTGTGGTTGGAAGCGGACCCCGCCAATAACGAGGCCTATGAGCTGGCGCTTCGCGCGGATGACGCCGCCGCAGCTACTCGCATCCAAAGCCCGCCCAGAGTAGCGATCAACGAGAATGTCGAACCCGCGCGATCGGTGAGCAAGCGACGCTATTGGATCGGTGGCGCCGCCATCGCCGCGACGACGGCGGCCATCGCGATCGCAGTCCCAATCTGGGGGCCGTCGAACTCGGAATTTGCTCTTGAGACTCACGCCGGCGAACAGCGGACGATGCAACTGGCCGATGGCAGCCGCCTCGACCTCAATGGCTCGACGCGCGTGGTCCTTGATCGCGCAAATCCCCGAACTGCTCGCGTCGAGCTCGGGGAAGCGACTTTCTCCGTGGTGCACGACACCGTGTCGCCGTTCACGGTCGCCGCCGGGGATACGGTCATGAAAGATCTTGGCACGACCTTCAACGTGGTGCGGACACGCAATACGACCACCGTTGCCGTGGCCGAAGGCAGCGTGCTCTATGATCCTGCGGGAGCCGCGGTGACTCTTACCGCGGGGCATGTGTTGCGGTCGGCCGACGCCAGCCCTTTGCTCGAAGTGGGACAGGTCGAGCCCGGCTATATCGGCTCGTGGCGCAGCGGTCGTCTTCTCTACCGAGACGCTCCCTTCGCTCGCGTGGCAGAGGATCTCAGCCGCGCCATCGGACGACCGGTGACGATCGCGCCCGAAGTCGCGACACGTACCTTCAGCGGCGGTATCACCACCCGCAGTGTCGAGCAGCAAAGACTTGCCAATCAGCTTAGCGTGCTTCTCGACGTGTCGGTAAGCCAGGGGCCGAATGGATGGCATCTCGCACCGAGGCATCGTGCGTCCGACTGATCGATGGGGAGTTGTCGCGTTCCTCGCAGCCGTCGTCGTGACGCCACGGCCGGCTTCCGCGGAAGCGCCGCAGCGATTTGAGATCCCGGCAGGGCGTCTCGACGACAGCCTCGTCCTTTTGTCCCGGCAAGCCCAAATTACCATCGGGCTGACTGATACGGCGCTCGGGGCGTCACCCGTGCCACCGTTGAGCGGCCGCCTAACTGTCCCACGCGCCCTCGCCCGCCTGCTTGCGGGTTCGTCGGCCCGCGCCGAGCGCATCGATTTGCGAAGCTGGCGAATAGTGCGCGCCCGCGCCGATCGCGTTCGTCGCGACCGCCCCCTTCACGGTTCGAGCGGCACGGTTCCTCCCGTGGCGGTGCAAGACGTCATCTCGGAGATCGTTGTAACCGCGAGCAAGCGGCTTGCGAGCTTCGCGACCTTTCCCGGCAGCGCCTATGTCGTCGATGCCGGCGACATACCTCTCTCGCAAGGGGGAGAAGGCAGTTCCGCCCTGATCGCCAGGCTACCGACTCTCTCCTCGACCCACCTGGGCCCAGGACGCAACAAGCTCTTCATTCGCGGCGTGGCGGACTCAAGCTTCAACGGTCCTACGCAAGCGACCGTCGGCCAGTATCTCGGCGATATCCGGATCAATTATAACGCCCCCGATCCCGATCTCAGCCTCTACGACATCAAGACGATCGAGGTGCTCGAGGGTCCGCAGGGCACGTTGTATGGAGCGGGCTCGCTCGGCGGCATCATTCGCATCGTTCCGGAACCTGTGGTCCTCGGCCACTATGAGGCGATGGCGTCGGCCGGCTATTCGGTCGCGGCGCGAGGGCAGGACGGCAGCGACGTCGCCGGCACCGTCAACGCTCCCCTTCTGAAGGATATCATTGGTATTCGCGCCGTCGCGTTCCGCTCGATCGAAGGGGGCTATATCGATGACGTCGGGCGCGGCCTCTCCAACGTCAACCGCACGACGGAGAGCGGGGGCCGGCTCGCGATAAAAATCGCCCCGGGTAACGACTGGTCGATCGAGCTGGGAGGCGCCATCCAGAACATAACGACGGCTGATGGCCAGTATGCCGAGCGCGGATTGCCGAAGCTGAGCCGCTCGAGCGTAGTCGCTCAGCCGTTCGACAATGACTATCTGCTTGGGAGCGTGACGGTCACGAAGGACTGGGGCGATATCAAGTTCGTTTCCGCCAGCGGCGTAGTCCATCACGATGTCGGTTCGACGTTCGACTTTTCGCCTAATGTCGATGAGCCGACCGTGTTCAAGCAACACAATAGGATTTGGCTGCTGACCAGCGAGAACCACCTCAGCCGTCGCGATCGCAACGGAGTCGGTTGGGTGATCGGACTCAACGTGGTGCACGATGAAGAACGGCTCACCCGCTCGCTTGGGCCTCCCAACGATACGGTCCGCATTCTTGGCGTCGGCAACGCGGCGACGTTGGGCGCCGCCTACGCGGAGGGAAGCTTGCCCGTTACGAGGCGGCTCATTGCAAGCTTTGGCGGGCGATTGGAGGTCGCACGCCTGATCGGCGAAGCCCTCAACGGCGAAAGCGACACGATACCCGATCCGCGGCGCACCGAAACGACCTTCCTGCCGTCGGCTTCGCTTTCCTGGCGCGGCAATGGACAGACCACGCTGTATGTCCGCTACCAGGAGGGAGTACGCCCTGGGGGTCTTTCGGTCGGTGGTGCCAACGGCACCGGAAGCGTCCAACGGTTTCGTGGGGACAGCCTCGCCCTGACCGAGATCGGTTTGCGTTATGGCGACCCATCGAAGAGCCGCTTCGATGCGAGCACCAGCCTGTCCTATGCGCGATGGGAAAATATCCAGGCCGACCTCATCGACGTCGCCGGTCTTCCGCTGACGGCCAACATCGGATCGGGGCGAATATGGTCTTTCGAAGCGCGCGGGCGCTGGCGACCGGTTGATGGCTTGCGCCTCGAAGCGACGCTCTTCGCCAACGACAGCCGGCTGACCGACCCCACTGCGACTTTTCGACGAAATGAAGCGCCCGAGCTTCCGAACATCCCGCATTTCGGTGCTCGCGCAGCGATCGACTACGCGACCGTCGTATTGAGCGCTTTGACTTTGGACGGCAATTTCTCGCTCCGCTACGTCGGCGGATCTCGATTGGGCGTCGATACGAGCCTCGATCTGCCGCAGGGAAATTATCTCGAGGCGAACGCGGGCCTGCGCATCGGCACCAGTCGCTACGGCTTCTCGATCGACGCGTCCAACCTCCTCGATAACGTCGCCAATCGCTTTGCGCTCGGCGATCCGTTCGACGTAGCCGAGGGACGGCAGCTCGTCCCGCTACGCCCGCGGACTATCCGGTTCGGCCTTGATGCCAGATTCTGACGAAGCGGCCTTCTCAATTGCGATCATCCTTCACGATTTTGCCGCGGGGGGAACGGAAAGGATCGCAATCAGGCTGGCAAATAGCTGGGCATCAGCCGGTCGCCGGGTGACTATTTTATGCGGCGCCAAGACCGGTCCGGCGCTGGTGCTCGTTGATCCCAATGTACAAATCAGCACGATGGCGCCCGCGATCCCACGCGGCTGGGGCTCCCGCCGCAAGCTTGGCCGCGCGCTCGCGCGCTCCATCACGTGCGGCCAATATGATATCGTGATCGCGCCGGGAAACTTTCACCTTCCCGTCGTGCATGCGCTTATCGCCAGTGTTGGCGATCGGCGGCCGCCTATCGTTTGCAAGCTCAGCAATCCGCTCCTCCGGCCTGATCGCTCGAGGGCGGAACAAGCGCTGTTCGGAATAGCGATCCGCCGCGCCACCAGGGGCGTGAATGGTTTGGTCGCCATGTCAGAAGCGTTGCGGAAGGAGGCGAGCGCGGTGCTTCCTCACCGGGGCATAACCGTGCTCCCTGAACCCATTCTCGACGAGGAGAATGCGGTGGCAGAAAGGTCTCTCGCCACCGGCGTTCGGACGATCATCTGCGCCGGACGAATGGTGCCCCAGAAAAACTTCGCGCTTGCCTTGCGCGCCTATGCCCGCCTTGACGATCTGCGCACACGGTTGATCCTCTTCGGCGACGGGCCGGAGCGCAATGACCTCGAACGGCTTGCGCGTTCTCTGCGGATCGATAAGCGTGTCGAGTTCGCGGGCCATGTAGCCGCGCTCGGCCCCCATTTCGCCGGCGCCGATCTTTTTCTGCTGACATCGCACTATGAAGGCTATCCGGCAGTATTGATCGAGGCTCTTGCTGCGGGTGTTCCCGTGGTGACGACCTTATCGTCACCCTCGATCCGGGAAATCCTCAAGCATCCGAGCTTCGGCGAGATACAATCCGCCGATCCTGACGACTTGGCCGCCAGCCTCCGACGCGTTCTTGAAGGACCCGGGCCGGATCGCAACGCTCTGAGCGCGTTGACCGCTCCTCACCGTCTTGGCCCCGCTGCGGCCCGTTGGCTCCAGTGGCTGGACCAGATGACCGGCGCTCGGAACTCCTAGATGCCGCGCCGCTGCGATATCTGGCGACCGGGGATCGTCCATGCTCCGATCGAAAAGATCGTCGAACGGGGAGGCGTTGCCGGCCTTGAAGTCAGCTGGCTGCCGGAGGAGCCGCCGTTCACCTTTCTCGCCGACCCGTTCGGGCTATGGCGCAACGGCTGGCTACACGTCTTTGTCGAACGCTACGATTATCGGACCCGCCATGGCGTGATCGAATGCCTGCTGTTGAATCAGGACATGCAGATTACCTATCGCCGAACGGTCCTGCGCGAGCCGTGGCATCTTTCTTACCCCTACGTCTTCGAAGCTGAGGGCGACGTGTGGATGCTCCCGGAGGCTCATCGCTCGGGCACCCTCACTTTGTACCGGGCGAAATCGTTTCCTGATCGCTGGGAGCCGGCGGCGAAGCTCCCGCTCGACGTGCCCGCGGTCGACCCCACGATACTGCACCACGACGGACGCTGGTGGCTGTTCTACTGCGGATCGCGCAACAAGACAGCCCGGCTGGCGGAGTTACGGCTCGCGAGCGCGCCTTCACTGATGGGGCCATGGACCCCGCATCCGGGAAACCCCCTTCGCATAAGTCGCGAAGGGGCGCGACCGGGGGGGACGCCCAGCTCCGCCGCCGGCGCGATCATCCTGCCGGTGCAGGATTCCACGCGCACTTACGGCGGTGCGTTGCGGATGCTGACTTTGCAGAACCTCGACTCCCCTACTCCGGACATGACTCTCGGATTGCAACTCACCCGGCCAGTCACGCCGTTTGGCCGTTGCGAGGGAATGCACACGCTTGCGCCATGCGGTGACGTGACGCTGATCGACGTGAAGTTGATCGATCGAACGGGACGAGGCTGGCTCATCGACCTTGCCCGGACCGTCAAGCGGCGATGAAACCCAGCCGTTGCAACACCGAATTTCCTGCTGCTGCGAAAGCATCGGGACCGAAAAGTTCGAGAATGCGGGTCCGCGCGTCTCGACCCATTGGCGCGAGTATGCCCGGATTGGACAGGGCTCGATGGAGGGTGGCGGCGAGGAATATGGGATTGGCCGGCGGGACAACCCAGCCCGTAACGCTGTCGACCACCGTGTGCGGCATCTCGCCGACGGCTGACACGATCGCGGGGAGCTGCGATTCCATCGCCTCGTGTGCGGCGATGCAAAGCCCCTCGGACCGCGACGGTTGGACATAGAGATGGAGCGACGCGAGGAACTGACGCGGTTGCTCGACGAAACCGACCAGGCGGACGCGCTCGAGGGCCGCCGCGGAAATCTGATTGAACAAGGCTTCGCGGCTCGCGCCCGAACCGCCGATCTCCACCTCTACCGAAACGGGAGGAATAAATCCGTTCGCCTTCATGATCGCCAGGGCTGAGATCAAGCAGTCGTATCCCTTGACCGGATGCAAGCGACCAAGACTTCCCACGCGAAGCGCTTGACCAAGCTCCCACGGCTTCGCCACCGGCACGGACGGGCTTGCGGAGAAAAGTGGCCAGGTCGCCAGGCGCGCTGGAGGCACCTTCAGCCGCCGGGCCGTGAGGTCCGTAACGCTTTTGGAATCGCCAATCCACATCGCCGACCAGGCTTGCGTCGCTCGCAGCAACAGACGATTGGCGCGCTTGAGGTAGGCAGCGTGTTGCCAGCTGACCACCGGCACCTTGCGCCAGCGGCCTATGATCTGGCCGAGCAGCGTCGCCCGCGTCAGCGACGTCCACAATAAGTGCGGGCACCAGACTTCGACCTCCTGGTCGAGCCATGCCAGCGCTCCGAAATGGTCCTTTTCTCCGCCCGGGCGAATCCGGACGTCAAGCCCATCCGCGAGCATCGCGGGCAGGCCGCGCCCATCTCGCCGCGTCAGAGAAAGTATGCGCATTTCGGCGCCGTGCGCCGCCAATAGCCGCGCTACCGCTGGAATCGGCGCGACCGCGCCGCCGCCTTCCACCGAATTGATAATATAAGCGACCCGCATCACGCTGAATGGCTAAGCTGCGTCATGTCTCGTGCTCTGCTTTGCTCAGCCACGAACCAGACGAGCAGCAAAGAGGCCGCGAGCGCCTGTAGCACGGCGTAATGCCCCGCGCCTTCCAGCCCCGACTGAATGACCAGAAGAGGCAGGAGCGGCAGCAGCGCCAGACTGGCGAAGAGGTTGGCGGCAACCGAGCGGCCGGGCTGACCGAGCGCGATCAAGGCTGCGCTTGCCGGCGGCGCGATGAGAAGGATGATCCGCGCTACCGCCAGCCAAACCATGATGCTGGTGGCCCCGATGAACGCCTTGCCTGCAACCAGTAGGACGATGCGATCTCCGAACATGGCGAGCAGGAGCAGGATCGGCAGGGATGCGCCGAGCGCGATGCCACCACATCGCACAAGCGCCCCGCGTAGCGCCGCACCCGTCGTGCCTCCCGCCACCATGTTAGCGAGCTCCGCATAGGCGGCCTGTCCGAGAATCTGCGCAGGTTGGGCGATCACTACCGTTATGCGTTGGGCGATCGCGTAGAGCCCCGCGGCGGCTGGACCGAGCACCCACCCGACGACCAGCGGCGCGATGCGCCCTGCGAATTCGCTGAACGTCACGTCGGCGTTGGCCGCGATCATGAAGCGCCAAATCCCGGGATTGTCGTTGCGGATTCCCGCAATGGATCCACGCAAGCGCGTTCCCCTCAGCGCTCCTTTCGCCACAAGATAGCCAAGGACCCACATTACCGCCCACTCCGCCAATGCCGCGAGCAGCCAGGCGAGCAGGAAGCCTTTCAGGCCCGAGCCAAGAGCGGCCGCCAGGACCGCCCCTGCCAAGCGGACGGTGGGGGCCACCAGATTGTGCCAGCCAAGCAGATCAAAGCGTCCGACCAGCTGGAGATAACCCGCCGGCGTCGATCGCACCGTCGCAAGGATGGCCAAGCTATAGGGGATCGCGAACCTTATGGCTGCCGGCGGCCAGCCAAGTCGCGGACCGACTATCGGCGCGAGCATGGCCGCGACCAGGATCGCGATCGCCCCGGCCAGCAGTTCCACCGTACCGGTGAAGCGGAGCAGCCGTGCCAAACCGGCCGGATCGCCACGTTCCCGAGCCTGGGCGCCATACCGAACGACCGCGTGCCACCCCGGAAACTCGATGATCCCGCCCACCGTCATCGCAAATCCGTGGATGAGCACCAGCACACCATAATTGATGGGGCCAAGCGAGCGCGCCGCGATAGCCATATAGGCCAGGCTAAGAAGCCCGGCGGCCGCCTTGCCGCCGAGCAAATGCGCCAGATTGGCATAGATCCGCCGGACGACTCCGGGCGACCCCTGTTCACGCATGGGCGAGTTGGGGAGTCCGCGTCCTCACGGCCGTCGGCCACTCGAGTCCAGCGACCTTGGCAACGGCCTGCGCAGCGCGGATCGAGGATGGTGTCTCATTGAGATCGAAGCTCGCGTCGAACATGCGCTGCTGGGTCGCACGATACTGGGTCGCATGGACGCCAGCGGCATTGGCGAGCGCTTCACCGAGTTCAGAGACCTCGCGCAGGACTGGGCCTGCCGCCCAATGCGCATAGTTGGGATCGTCGCGCCAGTTCACGCCATGCGCATCGAGAAAAAGGCAGGGGCGCGGGTGTAGCAGGAACTCATAGACCTGGCTGCTCACGTCGCCGAGATAGATATCGGCGCGGTTCGTATAGGCCATGGTGGTAGAAGCGCGGCTGCCGAGATCGATGTGGATGTTGGGCGCGCGAAGAAACCGCTGGGGGATGCGCCCCGGGCGGTTGATGCGCAGCTTGTCGATGGTGAGCGTGAATGGACGTTCGAACAGCATGACGTGTGGCGCAAAGATCAGCTGATATTCCTCGTGCGCCGCAAACCAGTCGAGCACCTGCTGCCCCATCTCATACCATGACGACAGATGGGGCGAAGCATGCGGATTGTAGAGCACTACTGGACGTTCATCGAGAAGCCGCGGCTCCCCCCTCGGCGGCTGGAGGTCGAACTTTGGATATCCCACAGTCGTCAAGCGAGCAGGATCCAGTCCAACCTCGTCGATGAGGCGCGTTCGAATCTTTTCTCCCGAGACCAGGACATGGTCGAAGCCAAGACTGGCCTTGTCGAATCCAATGGCGCGGTCACCGGCGCCGTGGCGGGTGTGGATGATCTTGAGTCGGTCCAGCCGATAGCGGGTCTTGAGGAGAAGCGATGTCTTTTCGGGGACGACCAACACATCCAGCGAGGAAAAGAAATCCAGGTTGTCTCCGTAGACGAGTAGCTTCGCCGACGGGGCGATGGCAGCCGTTGCGCGCGCGACTGCACGACTGAGCGGCCTCTGGAGCACAAGCGACTGAAGACGTACATCCCTCCCGATCGCATCACCTGCCAGGCGCTCTACCTCAGTCCGCAGGCGATCGTTCGTCGTCGCGACAATGATCTCGACACCTGGATTTGCAGCCCCGAGCGCCAACGCGATCGGCAGGCCATGCGCGACCTGATGAATTTGATCGTGATTAAAGAGAAAGCAGACCCTCACATAGGGACGACGCCACCGAGCACCGCCATCCCCATCCCCATCCGTTTGGCTTCGGAATATGTTCGTTTGCTGGAGGAGAAGCCGGCTTTGGCGGCAACGGCATCAACTCGCCGCCAGAACGTGCGCGATAAGTGTCGCTGCTTCTAACGCATGGCAGATGTCGAGCTCGATCTGGTTTGCGCCTTGTGCGACTGCGCTATTGCTCGAATGGAAAATCCTACTCGAGGAGGACGCCAGTCCAGAACCTGCCACCCGCTATGAGCGGCCAATCGTCGTAGTTTAGCCGATGGGTTCACCGCTATCGCTTCATCACTCTACTCGAATAGTGGCGAGTCGGAAACATCGTCGGAGAAAACGCGGGAATGGACAATCGACTGATCCGCATAAGCCGATTCCATCCAACCTTTCACCATCTCACGCTTTTCAGGTCCGTAACAGTTCTCGCCATCGATACCCGCGAGCAGCCAGTCGTCCTCCCACGCGGATGCAGTCGCGACGACCGCATCCGCTTCAAGCAAGATAGCCATGGGCTCGGCGTAATAGCGCGGCGCGGCAGTTGCGACGACGACCACTCGGCCTTCTGATCGTTCTCGTCTGATGGTCTCAATGCCCTCAGCGTAGCAATTGTGTCGGACTTGCCGTTCTGCAAACTCACTTGCCAGCGCCTCAACGGTCGTCCGGTGGACGCGCGCTCCAAGCATCGCGCGCTGCATGATCTCTTTGAGTTGCTTCCGGCGTAGGAAGCCGAGCTTATAGGCGAACATGCAACCGAGGATCATTGGTACCAAAATGAGGCGCCAAGGTGCCACTCGTGCTGCGGCGTAGAGGAGGAACGCAGAGTATGTCGGTCGACGCGTCAGCGTTCGATCGAGATCGAAAATCGACAATCTTATCTCCGTGTTGCGAAGCGGCCCATCTCCCTCGAGTGCGTCGCGCGAGCAATCAGAGAGACCGTTGCTGTCAGCATCGTCTTTCCCCATGCTGATGTGACGGCGCGACCATCAGGAAGCCCCATTTGGCCCCGCGCGATCTTACAGCTCTGTCAGGCGGTAGATGTGGAACTCAGCTGCGTCTCGTGAGAAAAGCGGCCATGCCTCTAACGTTTAACCGCCAACGGTGGGTTGCCGTCGCGCTCCTCCTCATCGCAAGTGGATTATATCTCTAGCAAATTAACGAAGCGGCTGATGTGCAACTGGGCGGCGCATTGCGACTTTCCGCGACCAAGCTGATCGTGCCCGCGGTTGTCCTTGTGTCTCGTTTAGGCGGCGCGGCTGTGATGATCCCCGTGGCGCTCGGCGGTTTGGCCGTACTTTTTATCGGGGTCGCTATGAAACCGCTCTGTGGTTCACCACCACCATCGCGAGCGGTCGAATCGACAGAGGCCGATCGCAAACAACTGCCGTAAGCTGGGCGATCGCAATCGGCATGAGTCGGATAATGCTTGGGGTGCATTGGCCGAGCGATGTCCTTGCAGGATGGGGACTGGGATCGGGGACTTGCTGGGGGGCAAGATCGGGTGCGGCGCGAAGGAGGCGAGAGCGTACGCCTCCGCGTGCAACGGCTCGCCCGGATCGCACGGCGGCGCGGACACGATAGTGCGCATGTCGAGTTCCTCAGGGGTCCGTAAAGGCCTACCAGAACGTGCCGCGGCCGGCACCCGTGCTCAGAAACCCGTCAGGGCTTCGAACGCAGGGGGATAGTCGACAGCTTGATCGACCCATTTGGGCGTTGATAGCCGGGAATCGCCCAGGCGACATCGTGAAGGATCGGCGCGTCCGGCACAGATCTCTTGCGAAACAGGTTCGCCCGCCATTCCCAGGCTTGCTTGGCGAAGTTCCAGTGCTTCTTCGGGACGAATTCCAGCAAAGCCCATGCCTTTGGCTGCATGCTATAATGGACCTTTGCCAGCGGGTCGGCGGGTGCGAAGTTGCCAGGAGCTAAGCCGAGCACGTCGTTGAGGCGATCCGGACAGAGGCTTCGAAGCCCTTTCGGCTGGTGCGATCTTGATCGAACAGTGCACCGGTCGCCCCACCGAGCCGGGCTCGGCTCCGACAAGCCGTCACCGCCTGCGCCGTCTCGTGCTGGAACGTGTCGGCATCGACAAGCTGCCGCCAGCGTGCCGGGTCACCGCTCGCCATCAGTTCGATGCCGGCTTCCCACCGACTTTTGTGGACTACCGCCGCGGCACGGTCTTCTGCCGCCGCCGGCCACAGCGCATCAAGGAGGAGTGGTGCGAGCGTGAGCAGCAGCGCGGTCAATCCCGTGAAGATGACCGCGGCCCAGACCAATGAGTCCCATTGCTCCTGCTTTGTCCGGGCACCGACGACGACGGAAGCCATGGCGCTGCACGCGTCGTCTAGCGCCTTCTGGGCAGTAGCGAGCGCAGCCTGATCGGGTGCACGCAACTTTACGGCGGCCTTGCTGATGCCTTCGGCAAGGCTGTCAGGCGTGAGCTGGACGCCCGGCTGGCTGGCGAGCGTACGGATGGCAGTCTCGACCTTGTCCTGGCGATCGGCGAGCTGTGCGAGGTCCTGGGTGTAGTCGCGCTGCTCGATCCGGGCCTGCCGCGCGGCGAATCCTTCCACGGCAGCGGTGAGCATGGCGAGCTGCCCGTTCATCCGCTCGAACGCAGCAAGCGCGTCGGCATCGCTGTCCGGTTGCGCTTCAATCACCTGGCTGTCCATGGCATCCTCCTCACAGGCTGAGCCCGGCATCGCGGCTGCGGCCGCTTCCGAGCGAGTCCATCAGCGCCTGGGCGACCGACCGGCCGCGCGTCCGATCGGCAAGCTCGCGACCTATGTCACCGGAGCGGCTGCCGGGGCTCCATTCGAGCGCCTGGCGCGGCCCGAGCCCGAGCTGGCCCCGCCGCGCCGCCAGCGCGCGGTCCAGCGCCAGGTCCTGCTCCAACCCCTTGGCGAGCGCGCGCATGCGCGTCTCGATCCCTTTCCGGGCATCCTCGTTCTGCCACCCGGAGAGGCCGTCCCGCTGTTCACCGAGCTGGCGCCATTGCGTGACGAACCGGTCGGCACGCAGCTCGGGGTTGGTGCGCACCTCCGCCTCAAGCTGCATGGCGCGGATCGCACGCGCGGTGCGGCCCTGGGCGGCTTCCTGGACGAGCGGCGGGTCGCGGGAGATCGCTGCCGATAGATCATGGTGGCCGCTGGCGCGAACGCTGTCCAGCTCCTCGCGCGCCTGGGCGAACGCATTCTGCTGCCAGCCGAGCGGCTTCAACCCCTGACACTCCATCGACCGGATCTCCTCCGCTGCCCGCGCATAACCCTGCACAGCACGTTCGAGCGGTGAACGCGAAGCCGCCATGCTGGCGGCGCGGCCAAGCTCGAGCCCCTTGAAGGAGTCGCGGGAAAGACCGGGCGCCCGATCGGCGGCGCGGCCGAGATTGAGGCCGGCGAACGGACTGCGGCGGCGCACATCGGGTGCGACGCTACGCTCGGCGGCCGGTTCAGCCGTCGGGCGGTAGCCGCGCTCGTCGACGAACCGCTCGCACACATGCGCGTAGTCGAGCGCGCTGTCCTTGGCGCGCTCGCGGCCAAGCACGCGTGCGAGCCGCTCGGGCGAGTCGAAGTCGTCGCGTCCATAGTGGAGCTGCACATCCTGACGATGACGGCTAAGCGCGACATAGGTGGCGTGTGCATCGAGTCCCGGTGTGGCGAGCACATGGGTGCGATCGACCGTGATCCCCTGCGCCTTGTGGATGGTCGTGGCATAGCCATGATCGATCTCGGCATAGGCCTTGAGGTCGAAGGCGACACTGCGCCCATCGTCCAGCCGCGCCTCGATCCGCTTGGCGTCGAGCCGTTCGATGGTGGCGAGGGTGCCGTTCTTGACGTGCAGATCGCGATCATTCTTCAGGAAGATGATGCGCTCGCCGGGTGCCATCAACCGCTCACCGCGGGTGGTCTCGATGGCGATTTCGCCGTCGAGCTGCCCACTTTGTTTCAGGGCGTCGCGCGCCATCCCATTGAGCATGCGCACATCGTCGCGCGTATGCGCCAGAATGGTCTGGGTCTGCGCCGGGCTGCTGTCGCGCGCGTCCTTCCAACACTCGATCAGCGCCCCGGCGGCATCTCCCCGCGTATCGGCAACATGCACCATGCCGGCCTGGGCGTATCTCGCCAGCGCCTCGCCGGTGCGGCCCGTGGCCAACTCGCGCGTGGCGTCGCGCTGCCATTCCTCATGCTGACGGCGGACCTCGCTGATCTCGCGTGCGCCATGGCGCTCGGTGAGCAACCGGAAGGCGGCACCCGCCTCGATCGCCTGCAACTGCTGCGCGTCGCCGACAAGCACGAGCTTGGCGCCGGCCTCAGCTGCGGCGGTGGCCAGCCGCTCCATCTGGCGCGAGCCGATCATGCCGGCTTCGTCGATGACGAGCACGTCGCCGGCAGCCAGCTGGTCCCGCCCGCGCGCCCATTGATGCTCAAGGCTGGCGATCGTGCGCGACGCGATACCGGAACCCTGCTCAAGGTTCTCCGCTGCCATGCCGGACAGGGCCGCACCGCGGACGGTATAGCCCTGTGCCTCCCACGCCTCGCGGGCGACACCGAGCATCGCCGACTTGCCCGATCCGGCATAGCCGATGATGAGCCCCAGATCGCGCGGGGCTGTGACATGGCGCAGCGCGGCCTGCTGCTCGCCGGAAAGAGTGAGGCCGGTACCGCGGGTGGAGGCGAGCGCGCGTTCCACATTTCGCTCGGCAACGACATGGCCGGATCGCTCCAGCGCGTCGGCCGAGCGCGCGAGCTTCAGCTCCACCTCGATCATGCCGCGCGTGGTGAACCGATCCTTGCCCGCGCCGTCGCGGCCGAGCGCAACGACCTGGTCGGAGCCGCGCATCGCGCCGAACACCTGGTCGAACTGCTCCTTGCCGTCAGAATGCCGGTGCGCCATCCGAGCCATGTCGCGGACAGTGAACGTCGATTGCTGGTGGGTGATCGCGTCCAGGCCGATCTCGGGACGTGCAACAATCGCCTCGCCGTTGCGGCGTGCGATCTCGACATGATCGGTGGCGCGTTCGGCATCGTCGCCACGCTCCAGCCGCCGCGAGCCGGCCGGACCGATCTTGTGCTGCGGCTCGAGGTCGATGCCTTGTGCCTCG
>CAXSHP010000025.1:21509-22334 GCA_964236935.1 uncultured Sphingomonadaceae bacterium | reverse complement strand
ACAGGAAGAAGGTGTTGTAGCTCATCACCCGCGTTCGCTCGATATAGTCGGACGTCAGCTCTCCGCCCATGGCCAGGTGCGGGGTGTGGAAGACGGTGAGCGCCTGCTGGAGCAGGATGTTGAGCACGGCCAGCCAGGCGAGCTCGGCCCAGGGCGGCACGCCCGCCGGCGGGTTGAACAGGCCGAACAGCGTCAGCGCCACCGGCAGGATGGCGGCGAACATGAAGGGATGGCGCCGTCCCAGGCGCGAGCGGGTGTGGTCCGACCAGCTGCCGACCATCGGATCGATCAGCGCGTTGACCGCCAGCCCCGCCGCCAGCGCCATGCCGACGCTGGCCGCCGACAACCCGCGCACCTGATTGTAGAACAGCAGCAGGAACTGCGTCGTCGAGGAGTAGACGATCGCCTCGGCCATGCTGCCGACGCCATAAGCGAGCTTGAGCCGCCGGGTGAGCGGCGGCGCCTCCTCCATCAATGTCGCGTTGCGACCGGTGAGGTTCATTGATAGAGCGCGGGCGACATGACGACGCGAGCGTAGACCATGGCTGCATGCCTTTGCAAACAGCCCTGCGGTGGCGTTCGCGGCGCATGACATCGCGGCGCAAGCTGGCGGGCGCCACCCCGAGCGAGGAGGCGGACGTCCACCGCCGGCTCACCTCCGAGGATGTGGCGCGTGCCGCCGGGGTGTCGACCTCCGCCGTATCGCGCGCCTTCACGCCGGGCGCGAGCGTGTCGCCGGACAAGCGCGCGCGCATCGCCCGCGCCGCCAGCGATCTCGGCTACCGGCCCAACGTGATGGCGCGCGCGGTCGCGACGCGGCGGTCG
>CAXSHP010000025.1:13297-21499 GCA_964236935.1 uncultured Sphingomonadaceae bacterium | reverse complement strand
TGATCATCTGCTCGCACGATATGGGAACCCTGACGGAGTATGCCGACAGGATGATCATGCTCGCGGGCGGCCGCTGCCTCGTCTATTATGACCCGGCCGAAGCGGTCGAGAGCTACAAGCGGCTGAACATGTAGGGCCGAGGGCGGGTCGTCGGAGGCGGGATCGGGTGGCGATGAAGCTGTTGGAATCGAGCGACCGGTTCGCGGTCGCGACGCAGCGCTCCAACGTCGTCGGGCTGATCCTGTTCTACGAAACCAACCGCCATCATCCCGAAGTGCTGCTGGCGCTGTCGCGCGCCTTTTCCACGCTGGGCCTCAGGGTCATGCTGTTCCTGATCGAGGCGGACGAGGAGGTCGGCGGAGTCGTCGATCACATCCTGTCCTATCGGCTCGACGGCGTGATCGCGGCCGCGTCGATTTCGGCCGAGCATCGCGCGCAGCTCGAGCGCGCGCGGGTGCCGCTGCTGTTCTACAACCGCTCGGACGAGGCGGAGGTGCCGTCGGTCAGCTGCAACCACCTGGCATCGGGCGAGATGATCGCACGGCACCTGCTTGCCGCCGGCCACCGGTCGTTCGCGCTGATCCACGCTTACCCCGACTCGTTGGTCGGGCGCGAGCGGATGCGCGGCGTGGAAGCGGCGCTGTCGCGTGCGGACGCGGTGGTGACCGCGAATTTCCGCGGCGATTTCGACTATGATCATGGCGTCGCCGCGGTGCGTCATTGGGCGGAGCAGGGCATCGCCGACTTCACCGCGGTCATCGCCGCCAACGACATGATGGCGATCGGCGCCAAGGACGCGCTGGTGCGGCTCGGCCGGCGCGTGCCGGAGGAGGTGGCGGTTGCGGGCTTCGACGGCATCGAGGCGAGCCGCTGGCTCAGCTACGGCATACCTTCGGTCGGCCAGCCGATCGAGGCGATGGCGCAGGCCGCCGCCGAGATGATGACCCGGCGCATCGCCGGCCGGACCGCGATCGCGGAGCAGCGGCTGTTCCCGGGGCTGCTGCAGAAGGAAACCGGCGACGCCGGCTGAAGACGCGTCGCGCCCCGCGGCGTCGCTGCGGGAAGCCGTCTGCAAGCCCTTGCAATACGCCGAACGTTGTGGTCGACAGAAGGTGCGGCGGGCGCAGCAAGCGCCGTCGCCTGAAAGGGAGACCGTCGATGATCCGCGCGGCATTGGTTGCGCTGCTGGCTGCAGCCACGATCGTTCCAGCCCCGGCCTCGTCCGCTCCGCCGACGGCGGGGGCGCGCGAGCCGGTGTCGGCCACGCCGATGGTCGGCGTGGCCTGGTATCCGGAGCAATGGCCGGAGGCGCGGTGGGACGCCGATCTCGCGCTGATGCAGGCCGCGCACATCTCCTTCGTCAGGGTGGGCGAGTTCGCGTGGAGCACGCTGGAGCCGCGGGAAAGCGTGTTCCAGCTCGACTGGCTGGAGCGCGCCATCCGCGCCGCCGAGCGCCACGGCATCGCCGTCGTGCTCGGCACGCCCACCGCCGCTCCGCCCGCCTGGCTGACGAGCGCCTATCCCGAGACGCTGCGGACGCTGCGCGACGGGACGCGCGCCAAGCATGGCAAGCGCGCCCAAGGCAATAACTTCAACCCCCGATACCAGGCACTGGCACACCGGCTGGTCGATCGGATGGCAGCTCGCTTCGGCAGCGACGCGAACGTGATCGGGTGGCAGCTCGACAACGAGCCCGGGTCCGACGACTTCGGCGCCGGCACGCGCGCGCTGTTCCAGGCCTGGCTCCAGCGTCGCTACGGCACGTTGGACGCGCTCAACGCACGCTGGACGACCACTTATTGGTCGCAGACGTACAACGATTGGGCACAACTGTCATTTCCGGAGGATGAGGGGTCCAACCCCGGGCTGATGCTCGCCTGGCGCCAGTTCCTGTCCGAGGCAAATCGAGATTTTCTGCGCGACCAGCGCGACGCGATCCGCGCGCATGCCGGACCCCGCCAGCGCATCACCACCAACCTGTGGATCGACGCACACGCCAAGACGGGCGCGAACTACTCGAACGACCTCGACTCGCAGAACCTGTATACGCTCAGCAGCGACCTCGATTTCGCGTCGTGGGACACTTATGTCGGTACGGGTCATCTCGACGCGGTACGGTTCGGGCTGACGCACGATATCGTGCGCGGACTGCTCCGCCGCGATTTCTGGGTGATGGAGACCCAGCCCGGCACGGTGGACTGGTCCGACAACAATAATTCGCTCGACAAGGGCGAAGTGCGCGCGCTCGCGTGGCATGCGGTGGGTCACGGCGCCGACGCCGTCTCCTATTGGCAGTGGCGCTCGGCGCTGAACGGGCAGGAACAATATCATGGCGTGCTGGTCGGCGCGGACGGCACGCCCGTGCCGGTCTACGACGAGGTCGGGCAGGTCGCGGGCGAGTTCGCCCGCGCGGCGCCCGCGCTCGCCGGCACGACGGTGGTGGCGTCGGTGGCGGTGCTGAACGACTATCCCAGCCGCTGGGCGATCGGCTGGCAACGCTTCGCGCGCGACTTCGTGCCCGCCAACGCGCTGTTCGACTATTACCAGCCGCTGCGCGCCTTGACGCGCGCGGTCGACGTCGTCGCGGCCGGAGCGCCGCTCGGCGGCTACAAATTGGTGGTCGCGCCCGCGCTCAACCTGCTCACCTCCGCGACGGCCGACAATCTGATCGCCTATGTCCGCGCGGGCGGCAATCTCGTGCTGGGCGCGCGCACCGGGCTGAAGGACGGCGACAACGCGCTGTGGCCCGAGCGTCAGCCCGGCCCGCTGGCGGCGCTGCTCGGCGCGCGCGTGGCGCAATGGTACGCACTGGAGCGGCCGGTGGCGGTGACCGGCCCCGGCGGCAGGGGGCAGGCCTCGACCTGGGCGGAGCGGCTCGACGTCCGCGCGCCCGACGTGGAGGTGCTGCTGCGCTACGGCGCCGCGAACGGCTGGCTCGATGGCCAGCCGGCGGCAGTGACGCGGCGCGTCGGCAAGGGCCGGGTGACTTATATCGGCGCCAACCTCGATCCGGCGCTGACCGCCGCGCTGCTGCGGCGGCTGGCGGCGGAGAGCGGGGTCGAACCGGTGCTGCCCGGGGCACCGGACGGGGTCGACGTCGCCGTGCGGCAGGGCGGCGGCCATCGGGTGCTGATCCTCACGAACTACGCCGCCGCGCCGCGCAGCGTGACGCTGCCCGGGCCGATGCGCGACCTGCTGAACGCGGGCGAGCGGCGCACCGTCACGCTGCCCCGCTACGGCGTCGCGGTGCTGGAGGCCGGCGCGCCGTGAGCGCCCGGCCGGTCGTCGGCATCATGTGCTGCACGCGCGAGGTCGCCGGCGAGGCCGCGCAGGCGGTCATGTCGCGCTACGTCGCGGCGGCGGTCGGCTGCGCCGAGGCGGACGCGGTGCTGCTGCCGACGGCGGGCGACGCCGCCAACCTGCTCAGCCGCGTCGACGGCCTGCTGCTGACGGGGAGTCGTTCGAACATCGCCGTCGGGCCCGGCGGCGTATCCGACGGCTCCGGGCCGTTCGACGCCGCGCGCGACGATGCCGTCGCGCGCCTGCTCGATGCCGCCGTCACGCGGGCGCGGCCCGTGTTCGGCATCTGCCGCGGCTTGCAGGAAATCAACGTCGCGCTGGGCGGGACGCTGCGGACCGCGCCGGCGACCGGCGACGTACCGCATCATGCGGCCGCGGACGACGTCGCGGAGTTCGAGCATTGCCACGCCGTCTCGCTGGCGCCGGACGGCGTCCTCGCGGCCGCGTTCGGCGCCGACCGGCTGACGGTCAACTCGGTCCACCACCAGGGCATCGCCCGGCTCGCCGCGCCGCTGGCGGCGGAGGCGCGCGCCGACGACGGGCTGGTCGAGGCAGTCTCGACGGAGCGCGGCGGCGCGCCCTGGGTGGCGGTGCAGTGGCACCCCGAGTGGCGCCCCCGCGACTATCCCGATCGCCAGGGCTTCTTCGCCCTCCTCGGCCGTGCGCTGCGCGGCGCCACGCTGCCGGAGCTCCGCCATGCGCCGTAATCACGACATCGCCGAGCTCCGCCGGCTCGACGTCGCCCATCACCTTCCCCCGGCGGCCGATTACGCGGCCATCGCCGCGGCCGGCGGCAGTCGGGTGGTGACCCATGGCGAGGGCGTGTGGATCACCGACGGCGACGGGCACCGGATGCTCGACGGCATGGCGGGGCTGTGGTGCGTCCAGGTCGGCTACGGCCGCGAAGAGCTGGCGCGGGCGGCGTACGACCAGATGCTCGAGCTGCCCTACTACAACGGCTTCTTCAAGACGGCGACGCCGCCCGCGATCCGCCTGGCGGCGCGCATCGCGACGCTGACCGACGGCGTGCTGCCCCACGTCTTCTTCGCGGGCTCGGGATCGGAGGCGATCGACACCGCGCTGCGGATGGTGCGCCGCTACTGGGATGCGAAGCACGAGCCCAAGCGCGACCAGATCATCTCGCGCGTCAACGCCTATCACGGCACCACCGTCGCGGGCATGTCGGTGGGCGGCATGCCCTATATGCACGCGCAGGGTCCGCGCCTGCCGGGCGTCCATCATGTCTGCCAGCCCTACTCTTTCGGCGAGGGCTTCGGCCAGGACGCGGACGCGTTCGCGGCCGAGGCGGCGCAGGCGATCGAGGACAAGATCGTCGAACTGGGCGCCGACCGCGTCGCCGCGATCTTCGCCGAGCCCGTCCAGGGCGCCGGCGGCGTGATCGTTCCGCCGCCGGGCTATTGGCCCCGCGTCGAGGCGATCGCGCGGCGCCACGACGTGCTGCTCGTCATCGACGAGGTGATCTGCGGCTTCGGCCGGCTCGGCCGCTGGTTCGGCCACCAGCACTTCGGCGTCAGGCCCGATATCATCACGATGGCGAAGGGCATCTCGTCGGGCTATCTGCCGATCAGCGCGACCGCGGTGACGGCGGAGGTCGCGGCGGCGATCGGCGGTGACGGCGAATTCGCGCACGGCTTCACCTATTCCGGCCATCCGGTCGCGGCGGCGGTGGCGCTCGCCAATATCGACATCATCGAGCGCGAGCGGCTGGTGGAGCGGGTCGCCGAGGATATCGGGCCGTATTTCGGCGCCGCGCTGGCCGGGTTGGCAGGCCACCCGATCGTCGGCGAGGTGCGCACGATCGGCCTGCTGGGCGCGATCGAGATCGTCGCCGAGCGCGGCACCAATCGCCGCTTCGGCGCGGGCGGCCTGTCGGGTGCGATCGTCCGTGATCACGCGATCGCGGGCGGGCTGATGGTGCGCGCCGTGCGCGACTCGATCGTCGCCTGCCCCCCGCTGGTGATCACCCACGCGGAGATCGACACGCTGGTCACCCGGCTCGGCGAGGCGCTCGACGCGGCGCGGACCGAGCTGGAGCGCCTCTGATGCCGCTCGCGCGCGCCGCGCCGGAGGAGGCGGAGCGGTTCCTCGCCGAGCATCCGGCGATCGACGCGATCGACCTCGTCTTCACCAATCTGGCAGGCGTCGCGCGGGGCAAGCGGCTGCGCCGCCACGAGCTGCTGCCCTTCTACCGCCAGGGCCGCTTTCTGCCCGGCTCGCTGCTCGTCAACGACGTGCGCGGCGACGACGTGCCCGAGACGGGGCTGGTGTGGGGCGACGGCGACGCCGATCGCCTGGCCTGGCCCGCGCCGGGCACGCTGTCGCCGATGCCCTGGGCGGGGCCGCGCGCGGCGCAGGTGATCGCCAGCCTCCACGAGCTGGACGGCACGCCCTGCCTGCTCGACCCGCGCGCCGCGCTGGCGCGGACGGTCGACGCGTTCGCGCGCGACGGACTCGTGCCGGTGGTGGCGTGCGAGCTGGAATTCTATCTGCTCGATCCCACCGCCGAGCCGCCGCGCCCGGCGCTCGGCGCGGTGCATCCGCAGGTCTATGGCCTGGCCGAGCTGGAGCGGCTGCGCGCGTTCCTGGACGCGGTCAACGCCGGGGGCGACGCCGCCGCGATCCGGGTCGAGGCGGCGATCGCGGAGAATGCGCCCGGCCAGCTGGAGATCGGGCTCACCCACCACGCCGATGCGCTGCGCGCCGCCGACGAGGCGGTGCTGTTCAAGCGCGTCGTCCGGGGCTGTGCCGCCGCGCACGGCATGCGCGCGACATTCATGGCGAAGCCGTTCGCCGCCGCCGCCGGGTCGGGGCTGCACGTCCACCTCTCCGCCACCGACGGAGCGGGGGGCAACGTCTTTGCCGGGGAGGCGCCCGCGGGCGCGCCGGCGCTCGGCCACGCGATCGCCGGGATGGCGGCACTGATGGCGGAGAGCACCCTGCTGTTCGCGCCCAACGCGAACAGCTACCGCCGCTTCCGCGCCGGCAGCTACGCTCCCGTCGCGCCGAGCTGGGGCGTCAACAACCGCACGGTGGCGCTCCGCGTGCCCGCCGGACCGCCCGCCTCCCGCCACGTCGAGCACCGCATCTGCGGCGCGGACGCCAACCCATATCTCGCGGTCGCCGCGATCCTGGCGGCGGCGCGGCACGGCATGGCCGGGCGGCTCCATCCGGGCGCGCCCGTCACCGGCAACGGCTACGAGCAGGCCGCGCGGCCCGACCTGCCGGCGCTGCCCCGCGATTGGGCGGCGGCGATCGCGGCGTGCGAGGCGGGCCGAGTGCTGCCGGCGCTGCTCGACCCGGCGCTCGTCCGCGCGTTCGTGACGGTCAAGCGGCACGAATATGCCGACTTTGCCGGCATCGTCCCGCGCGAGGACCACCAATGGTATGCCGACGTGGTCTGACCCGGCCTGGCGCGGTGACGATGCGCGTCGCCCACTGGTATCGCGCCGACCCGACACGGCCGCGCTGGCCGGTTTGCCCGGCGGGCGCCCGGCTCAGTCCAGCAGCGCGTCCGCGACTGCCGCCACTTGGTCAAACACGGTCCATTCCTCGACCACGCGACGCCCCTGGAAGCGGTAATGGCTGACGCCCAGGATCGAGATCAGCCGTCCGATCGGCAGCCTGTCGCCGAGCGAGCCGCCGCGCCGGGTGGCGCCCGTCAGCCGCCAGCGGACGGCGACGATGACGCCGTCGGTCTCCTCCGACCAGCAGACATGCTCGACCTCCATCAGCCCGTCGGGCAGCGACGCCATGGTCTCGATGATCAGCATCCCGATGTTGCGCGGCCCGTTCGCAATGCGGCCGCCCGCCCAGTGCGTGATCGCATCCGGTGCGTAGACCTCGCCCAGCGTGTCCAGACGGCGCCGTGTCCAAACGTCGTGATAGAAACCGCGCGCCCAATCCTCGGGCGTGTCGCGCGCGCCGTCGTACACGCCCGGCGGCACTTGGCCCGACAGGCGGGTCACGGGCGAGACGACGTAGCGTTCGCGCCGCGGCTCGGCGGCGACGATGGCCGCCGCGTCATCGATCGACAGCCCCAGCGTCGTCACCAGCGCGCCCACGTCGTGGACCAGCCATTCGGTATGGATCCGGTTGTCGCGGCTGATACAGTCGGCCGCGAACCGCCGGCCGACGGTCAGCCCGGTGGCCGGGCCCCATAGCGACGAACCGCGGTTCACCATGCGCGTCCAGCCGAGATGGCTGGTGTAGAAGCCCTGCCGCTCGTCGCCGCTCCAGGCGACGTTCAGGTGATGCGCCTCCTCTTCGGGGAATGCGGTGATCGTCCCCGCCGTCGCCGCGACGACTTCCTCCACCGAACGGACCACGCCGTAAGAGGAGTAGACGGTGCAGCTGGCGTCGTAGGTGTCGTAGATCCGGCCGAGCGCGCGGTCCGTCCAGATCTGCTCGGTGATGCGGATGATGTAGTCGACGATATCGACCCACGCGTCTTCGTAGCCCGCCATCGGCATCGTGCGCTCGCCGGCCGGCGCCAGCAAGATCGCCTTGTCGACCTGGCGGATGCGCGTGGCGGCCGGGCGATCCGGCAGCGAAAAGGGGATGTCGTCGCGTTCGGTCATCGGTCGGACACTCTTTCCAGAAAATCGGCGCCGACGGGGCCGCCCGTCGACGCCGTTCGCGCGCAGCTACCCTCGGGCGGTTGCAAAATAAATGCCGCACGCGGGATCACCCGGCGCCGGATACGGCCCCGCTCCGCCGTGCGTGCCTCAGAAGCGTTGCCCGAACCTTATACCGATCAGTCGCGGCTGGTTGTAGATGACATATTGGTCGGGCCGGCACGTGCCGACGCCGCAGCCGTTGAACTTGGCGGTGATCCCGCGCGCATCGAACAGATTGGTGACGTAGAGTTCCAGCGTCAGGCGG
>CAXSHP010000025.1:0-13287 GCA_964236935.1 uncultured Sphingomonadaceae bacterium | reverse complement strand
CGAGGCCGGCGGTCAGGTCGGTCGTCGCATAGGCGTTGCGCTGCCCGTAGAATTCGCGGTTCGACGTCTCGAAACTGTTCCAGGACTTGGTCTGATATGTCTCCGCGCCCTGAACATGCGCCTTGTAACGGCCGAGCGGAAACTCATAGCGGCCGATCAGGTTCGTTTTGAACGGCGGCGTGAAGGGCAGGCGCTCGCCCTTGGGCGCGACGATGCTGAAGCCATTGTCGTAATCCTGCCGCAGCGTCGCGTCCGTGATCGGCCGCAGGCTGAAATCGAATTCCGCGCCGCGCGAACGCGCCTTGCCGGCGTTCTGCGTGGTGTAAATGCCGCCGGTGCCGGTCAAAGCGCTGAACGTCTCGACCGCCAGTTGGATGCCGTTCCAATCTTCCCAGAACAGAGTCAGGTTGGCAGTCGCGCGACCGTTCATGAAGGTGTTCTTGGTGCCGATCTCGTAGTTCGTCAGCTTTTCCGCGCCGTAGGTGATCGACGCGCCGGGATTGACGGTGCTGCGCGTATTGGCGCCGCCCGGCCGGAAACCGTCGGACACGGTCGCGTAGATCAGATGATCGCGGTCGAACTTGTAGGTCACGTTGGCGCGATAGGTGAAGCCGTCGTCCTTGACCTGCACGGGCCCGACCGACCCGTCGGCGCGGACCACGCCCAGGCTGGTGCAGGGCTCGCCCTTGATCGTCGCCGGGCCGATGCACCCCGCCTCCGCTCCGAGCGTGCCGTTGAAGTCGGCCAGCGTGTTGTTGTACTTGTAATAGCGGACGCCGCCGGTGACCGTCAGCTGCTTGCTGATGTCGAAGTCCGCCTGCGAGAACACGGCGAAGTCGCGGTCGATGCGATTGCCGATGTCAAGATAATAGGTCCCGGGATGTCCCGTGACGCTGAGCGCCGTCGCCAGATTGTCGATGTGATAATCGTATTTGAAGAACTCTTTCTGCCGCTGGTAGAATACGCCGAGGATGCCGTGGACGCGCCAGTCGGTCGGCGTCGCGAGCCGCGCCTCCTGGCTCAACTTCTGCGAGCGTCCGGAGGGGCTGAAGGTCTGCGTCGGATCGATGATGTCGCCGGCTTCGTTGCGGAACTTGGCGCCGAAGCCGCTGCCCATGGTGTCGTAGAAATAAGCGTAGTCGGCATAATCGACGTCACCGTGGCTATGCCGGTCGTAATAGGTGCCCGCGTAAGTCAGGTCGAGGTCGGCGATCTTGCCGGTGATCGTCAAGCCGGCCTGGTGGAATTCGTCGTAGCCGAAATCGCTGCCGAAGCGCTGCGTCACGAGCTTGTTGCGGCCGCGCGCCGGGAACGAACTGAAATTGCCGGTCCGTTTGCGCACCTGTTCGACGATCGAGGGCGTCACCGTCCAGTCGTCGTTGAGCTTGACCGCCAGCTGCGCCCGCCCGCCATAGGTGTCGACCGGGTTGTTGTTGCGACGGGCATACCGGTCGTTGTTCACCGTGATGCCCGAGGTGAAATAGGTCCGCGACGACGGCAGGTTGCGGATATAGCCGCCCGCATGGTCGAAGAAGCCGACCACGCGCAGCGCGATGCGATCGCTGAACGGGATGTTGATGAATCCTTCGGCCGTGCCGCCGAGCGCGCCCTTTACCGTATAATGGTTCAGCCCGAGGTCGTAGCCGCCGCTCAGCTTGGTGAAATCGGGCCGGTTGCTGATCAACCGGATCGTGCCCGCCTCGCTCGATGCGCCGAACAGCGTGCCCTGCGGGCCGCTGAGCACCTCGACGCGCGCTAGATCGTAAATGTGCAGATCCGCCGCGCCGTTGATCGAAGTGATCGGCTGCTCGTCCAGGTAGATGCCGACCGTCGGCAATGCGCCCTGCACGTAGCCGCCGCCGTCCGTGGCGATGCCGCGAATCACGACCGTTGAGTTGCCGCCCGGGACCGCGCCGGACGTGGCGACGCTGGGCAGATATTTCACGTAGTCGCGAAAATCGCGCACCTCCAGCTGGTCGAGCTTGCGCGTGTCCAGCACCTGGATGCTGATCGGCACGTCCTGCAGGTTCTGGACGCGCTTCTGGGCGGTGACGACGATCTCGTCGAACTGCATGGCGCCGTCCTTCGCCTCCGGGCCGTTCGACGCCGCCGTGTTCGGCTGGCCTGTTTCGGGCTGGGCGGTTTGCGCGAGCAGCGGCGCCGGCGCCGCCAGCACGGACGCGAGCAGCGACGAGCGCAGCAGCGTAATTCGGCTCGGGATCGAGAAACGACGGATCATGAGTTAACCTCCCCTTTTATGCCCGGGCAGGTTATCAGAGATGCAAGCGCTTTCAATCGAATTGTTGCCGGTCTCTTTCGTATTGCTCGACTGTGTCCTCCAGGACACGGCCGAGCGAGCCCAACCAGGGTTCGAAGTGCCGCCAATGCTCGACCGCGGCGGTATGCAGGGGTTGGCGGACCTGCTCCGAACTCGCGGTCCGCACCGGACGCACGGTCTTGTGGAAATCGAGGCAGGCCTGCTCGAACGGGAGCCCGCAATAGGCCAGCAGCCGGCGGATCTCTTGCTCCGGCCCGGCCACCAGATTCTCGTAGAACATCCGGTTCACCGCACCCGGCGCCACTTGGTCGTAATGGTCCATCAGCGCGACGTAATCGCGGTAATAGGTGCCGAGGTCGTCGAGGCTGTAGCTGAACCGCTGGCCGCGCGAGAAATGCTGCTTGAACGCCGCGAAGCAGCTGGCCATCGGGTGGCGGCGCGTGTCGATGATCTTGGCCTGGGGCAGGATCAGCCTGATCAGCCCGATATGCTCGAAGTTGCTCGGCATCTTGTCGATGAAGAACGGCCGATCCGTCTTGCGCTGGATCCGCGTGCGTTCGATGTAGTCGCGGCCGAGCGCGGCGAGCTGGGGGGCATCGGCCGCGAGCAATCGGTCGAAATAGTCGTCGGGGCCGCCGCCGCCCGCGAGCCCAAGATCGCGGGCGATAACGCCGAGATCGGCCAGTTCCATCGTGCCTTCGACCTGGCTGTGACTGGCCAGGATCTGCTCGACGAGCGTCGATCCCGAGCGCGGCAGGCCGACGACGAAGATGGGCGCGGGATCGGGCCAGCCCTGCCCTGCCCGGGCGGCGAGCGCATCGTGCGTCATCGCCTGCTTCGATCGCGCGAGGTGGCGCGCCGTCCTCGAGGCGTCGTACGGCATCTCCGCGCGACGCAGCCGCGCCCCCGCCGCATAATGCTCGAACGAGCGGCGATAGTCGGCCGCGTCCTCGAAGGCTTTGCCCAACGCATAGTGGAGGTGGAAACGATCCGCCGGAGCCCGCGCGCGCGCCGCGGCCGCCCGCATCGCGTCGACGTCTGCCGGATCGAACCGCACCGTCTTGAGGTTGGCGAGGCTCCACCAGGCCTCGCCCAGATCCGGCTCGATCGCCAGCGCCCGGCGATAGGCGGCGACGCTGTCGTCCTGGCGGCCCACCGTCTTGAGCGCGTGCCCCATGCTCATCCACAGGCGGCCCTCGTGCGGGTGGCGCGCGAGCACCCGCTCGTACAGCGCGATCGCCGACGGATACTCGCCGGCGCGCGCCAGGACCGCCGCCTTGATCGTCAGCGTGGCGGGATCGTCGGGACCCTCGGCCAGCAGGATATCGAGCTCGACCAGCGCTTCGGCGAGCAGGTTGCGGCGGTGCAGCACGACCGCATAGTTCAGCCGTGCGGCGGTAAAGCCGGGCGCGATCCGCAGCGCCCGGGCCAACAGCTCCTGCGCATCCTGCAGCCGGCCGATCCGGGCCGCCAGCTCGCCCAGCATGCGCAGCGCGGCGATGTCGCCGTCGTCGGTCCGCAACCGGTCTTTGAGCAGGCGCTCGGCGGTCGGCAGGTCGCCGCGTTGCATCGCGAGCGCCGCCTCGACCAGGACGGGGTCGTGCCGGGCGGCGTCGAGCCGGTCGTCCAGAGCTGCGCGCGCCATCCGCCCTCCCTTCCCGATCGCCGCCCGCGGTGCGTTGCTAGGCCGCGATGTCCTTCAGGCGGCCTAGCACGTCGAGCCCCTGCTGGGCGAGGAAGCCGAGGATATCGATGAACACCCAGTTTTCCGCGAGCTTTCCGTCCTCGGCGCGGTAGAGGTCGACCAGCGCCATCTCGGCGTTGCCGGGCCCGGCGGTCATGCCGAGATAGCCGCCCCCGTTGCGGACGCTGAGGTTGGACCAGCCGAAGAAGCCGCCGAAATCACCCTCCGCCAGCCGGCACATCTGCCCCGAAAAGCTGTAGCCCTGCGCCAGCCCGTCGTCGAACGGCCGGCAGTGCTGACGGACGTAGCGGTCGATCGTATAGGTCGCGCCGATGCCGCCCGGCCCCCACCAGATCATGTCGTCGTGCCAGACGCGGGCGAGCTTCCTCGCCTCCTCCGGATCGTGCGCCGGAATGTCGTTGTCGAGCAGCGCCTCGATCGCGGCCATGGTCGCGATGCCCCGTGCCGGGTCTTGCGGCGCGTACATCAGGCCCTCGTGCGTCGCCGGCCCCGGCTGGACCAGATGGACGCCGGTGGCGGGCGGCAACGGATATTGCCCCGCCTGCCACATGAACTGGAGCAGGTCGACGAACAGCGCCGTCTCGGCGACCCGCCCGTGCTCGACCCGATTGAATTCGACGTAGCGCAGCATCGCGATGCGTCCGGTCGGGCGGATGCCGAGCCACGGCCGGTCGAACAGACCCATCACATGACCCATTTCGACCACCCAGACGCCCAGCGGCGCGCCTTTGGCGTCGCCCGCCATGAAGATGTCGGCGCGGCGCTGCGGGCGGGTCAGCGCCGTCAGCAGCGGCGCCCAGAAGGCGGCGGCCACCGCCGCGGCGCCATGCTGCTCGCCGAACGGGTGCACGCCGCGCCAGCGCCAGTCCGGCGCCACATGCGCGGCGAGCGCCTCGGCGACCGTCGCCGGCGTCGACGTTGCGATCGCGGCGTACAGATCGCGGACGACCGTCTTTTCCTGGTGGAAGTCATGCATGCGCTTGCATATACCTTGGGCGTGCCACTTTTGCCAAGCGCCCCGAACGATCGCGCGACGACCACCGGACGCGACGACGCGCCCCACGCCGCGCAGCTGCCGCTCGCCCGCAGGCTGGCCGCCTATGTCGCCGTGCTGCTCGGCTATATCTTCTATTGCTATCATTTCGTCATGCCGGATTTCATTCGGCCTAACCTCATCCACGATCTCGGCTTCACCCTCGGCGACACCGCGTGGATCTCGGTGGTGGGCAATCTCGGCACCTCGCTCGGCGCGGTCGTGTGGGCCGGCGTGGTGGCGCGGCTCGGCCGCCGCCGCACGATCGTGATCATCGCGCTCACGCTCGGCGTCACCGCGACGATCCAGGCGCTGTCGGATCAGATCGCCGTCTGGCTGAGCGTGCGGATGGTCATGGCGGCGGCGCTGGGCGGCTATTACGTCGTGTCGACCGCGCTGGTGGTGGCGCTGTTCCCGCCGGGCGCGCGCGGCAAGCTCGTCGCGATCAACTCGACCATGTATCCCCTGTCCAACATCCTGACGGGGCTGCTCGGCGGCGCGCTCGGCGATGCGCACTGGCGCGTCCTGCTGTGGGTCGGCGCGGCGCCGCTCGTCCTGGCGCTGCCGCTGTTCGTGCTCGTGCCCGAGGACCGGCGCTACCGCGCCTATGAAGCGGAGGACGACGACGGGCCGGCGGTGGGCACCTGGCGTGAAATGGTGTCGGGCCGCGTCAAATGGCTGACCGCCGGCTGCATCCTGCTCGCCGGGCTCGACTTCAACGCGTACCAATTCTTCTTCAGCTTCGTGCCGCTCTACATGCGCGACGTGCAGGGCGCGACGCCGCTGGCGGTCGGGCACATCGTCGCGGTCATGTCGACGGGCACGCTGATCGGCGCGTTCATCTGGGCCGCGCTGTCGGACCGGTTCGGGCGGCGCTTCCCGCTGATCGGCTACTTCCTGGCGATCGCCAGCATCTTCACCTTCCTCTTTGCCGATACATCGGTGGTCGGACTGCGCGTGCCGGGCTTCCTGTTCGGCTTCGGCATGGCCTGCTCGTCCGCCTGGGGCGCGTGGTTCTCCGAGATGTTCCCGCAGCGCCTGCGCGCGCACGGGGCGGCGTTGTTCCACATCGGCAACATGGTGGCGCTGGCGTCGCCGCTGCTCGCCGCTTCGATCGGCGAGCGCTTCGGCCTGGAGGCGGCGATGGCGCTGGGCGCGGGCTTCTACATGGCCGGCGCGCTGCTCTGGTGGCGGCTGCCCGAGACGGTCCGGCCGGCAGCGTCGAGGGGAGCGGGTCGATCATGAGTGACTTTCAATCGGCAAAGGCGCTGGTGCGCGCGTTCAAGGCGGAGCTGTTCGCGGCCGACGCCGAGCGCGCGGCGGACGTTCTCGCGCTCTACGCGGCGCCCGACTGGCACTGGCGCGGCATGCACCCCTTCCACGAACAGCATGGGCCCGCAGCAGTGGCGGCGGCATTCTGGACGCCGCTGATGACCGCCATGACGCGGCTGCAGCGGCGGCCCGATATCTTCCTCGCCGGGCTGAACGAGATCGACGGCTTCCAGAGCGTCTGGGTGGTCGAGATGGGCCACCTGATGGGGCTGTTCGACCGGCCCTGGCTCGGCATCCGGCCGACCGGGCGGATCGCGATGCTCCGCTACGTCGAGTTCAACCGCGTGGCGCACGGGCGCATCGTCGAGACCGCGCTGTTCTGCGACATCGTCCACCTGATGATGCAGGCGGGGCAGAATCCGCTGCCGCCGCAGACCGGGGCGCAGCTGATCCAGCCCGGGCCGATGACGCACACGGGATTGATGTACGACGCCCAGGATCCGGCGGCCGGCCGCGAGACGCTGCGGGTCATCAACGCCATGCTCGACGACATGGAGGACGACGACCCGGCCGACTATGCGGCCGTGCTCGCGCGCACCTGGCACGACGATATGATCTGGTGGGGACCGGGCGGGATCGGTGCGACGTACACGATCGAGCGCTACATCAAGCAGCACTGCCAGCCGTTCGACGACGCGCTGCACCACGGCTACCGGTACAACGGCCATCTCTGCCGGCTGGCCGAGGGTGATTTCGGCGGCTTCTTCGGCTGGGCCAACCTGACCGTGCGGAACGCCGGGGGCTATCTGGGCATGACCGCGGGGCCGGGGCCGGCCGACATGCGCGTCGTCGACATGTATCGCGCGCGCGACGGCAAGCTGGCGGAAAACTGGATCTTCATCGACATCCTGCACTATCTGGCGATGCAGGGATTGGACGTGCTGGGCCGGATGGCCAAGCTATCATGATCCGATTTGTGCGCCGCTTACTGGCGATGCTGCTGCCGCTGTGCCTCGTCTGTGCCACGGGCAACGCCCGGGCGGACGCGCCGTGGTGGCCGCGCGCGGTGATCTACGAGGTCTATCTCCGCAGCTTCGCCGACGCGAACGGCGACGGCGTCGGCGACCTGCGGGGCGTCACCGACCGGCTGCCTTACCTTCAGCGGCTCGGTGTCGATGCGATCTGGCTCACCCCGTTCTACCCATCGCCTCAAATCGACTTCGGCTACGACATCGCCGACTATCAATCGGTCGATCCCCGATTCGGATCGCTTGCCGACTTCGACCGGCTCGTCGCGGAGGCGCGACACCGAGGCGTGCGCGTGATCGTCGACATGGTGCTCAACCACACGTCGGACCAGCACCCCTGGTTCCGCGAGTCGGCCGCGTCGCGCGACAACCCCCGCGCGGACTGGTATGTCTGGAGCGACGGCGTGCCCGCCGCTGCCTCCTCGACCGGTGCCGTCCAGCGCCGCTTCGCGCACGATGGCCGCGCACCGCCCAACAATTGGACATCCGAGTTCGGCGGCTCCGCGTGGGAATGGGTGCCCGCGCGGCGGCAATTCTACTACCACCGCTTCTACCGCCAGCAGCCCGACCTCAACTGGCGCAACCCTGCGGTCGAGCGCGCGATGACCGACGCCATGCGCTTCTGGCTCGCGCGCGGAGTTGCCGGCTTTCGGCTCGACGCGGTAACCTCGCTGTTCGAGGATCCAGCGCTGCGCGACGAGCCGGAGACGGGCGAGATCGACGCCTTCGGCCTGCCCAAGCTCAGCCGGATCCACACCGACGACCTGCCGGAGGAACATGCCGTCATCCGCCGGCTCCGCGCGACCGTCGACCGGTATCCGGGCGATCGCGTGCTGATCGGCGAGACCTGGGTGGACGGCTCCGCCGCGATGCGCCGCTGGTACGGCGCCCCGGCGCTCGTCGGCCTGCAGCTGCCGATGGACACGTTCCTTGGGTTCGGAGGGCCACGTTACCGCCCCGACTGGTTTCGCGCCCGGCTGCGTGAGTCGCAGACCCAGTTCGGCGGCGGGCAGCCGCTGTTCGTGTTCGACAACCACGATAGCGAGCGGTCGATCGACAAGTTCGCCGACGGCGTCCATGACGCGGCGATCGCCAAGGGCGTCGCGACGATCCTCTACGCGTCCCATGCGACCGCGCTGACCTATTACGGAGCGGAGATCGGCATGCGGACCCGTCCGCCCGCGCGACGTGAGGACGTCCGCGACCCGATCGGGCTGGTCGGCTGGCCACGCGACAAGGGACGCGACGGCGAACGGCGGCCGATGCAGTGGACCGCGGGCCCGCAGGCCGGCTTCACCACGGGCGCGTCATCCTGGCTGTCCGTCGACCCCGATCACGTGCGCGTCAACGTCGCCGCGCAGGAGGCAAATCCAGCGTCGCTGCTGGCCTGGACGAAGGCGCTCATCGCGCTGCGCCGGTCGGAGCCCGCGCTGCGCGACGGCACGATGACGTTGCTCGACGCGGTGCCGCAGGGGATCCTCGCCTGGACGCGGGCGCCCCCCCGGGGGCGGACGATCTGGGCCGTGATCAACATGGGCGCGGTGCCGCGGGACATGCCGCTGCCGGCCGGCGCGAAGCCGCACGCCCTGCTCGCGCTCGAGGCCGGCGCCACGCGCGACGGACGGGCACTGCATCTGCCGCCGTTCGCCATCTGGATCGGCCGCGTCGGCTGACGTCGGCAGTCGGTAAAGCGGCGGCGGCGGATCGCCGGGCGCTTCGCCGTGCCCGTGCATGATCAGCGAAGCAGCCGGACCTCGCTGGCGCTGATCGCGTCGCGCGGCACGACCTCGCCATAGTCGTCGCCGCCCAGCCAGCGGCCGCCGACCCATTTACCGGCGGCATCGAAGCGCCCTTCCTCGATGCGGTCGAGCTCCACCGGCCGGCCGTTGCGCGTGAACGCGACCAGATAGCCCTGGCCGACGCACAGAAAGCGGTCCGGCGCGAGCGCGATCACCAGGCCGAACGCGCGACGATCCGGCGGAACGTCCTGGACGAGGCTCTCGCTCGGGGCCGGCCGCGGCGGCGGCGGCGCGCTCGCCCCGACATCGAGCCGCCGCCGGCGCCACACCGCGTCCGCACTCCGAAAGGTGAGCGTTGTGCCGAGCAGGTCGACCGTCTGGGTCTCCTCGCTCTCGATCAGCACGCCGGCGATCCGGTTCTCCGCCGCGGCTCGCGCGATCAGATCGGCCATCGGACGCAGCAGGTGGAACGCGTCCGCGAGCTGACCGTCGGGCCGCGCCTGATCGATGTCGTACATGCCGAGGCCGATCGCGTGGTGGTGCCCCAGCGCCCAGAACAGGCTACCTGGCCGGAACCGCTCCTCCGGCACGAACAGCGGGTTGTCGGCGCGCGCATAGGCCGCCTGCACCGCCTTCGCGTCGTCGACGTAGACATCGGGCGCGACCAGCGACAGCGTCGGCGCGGCGGCCTTCCACGCGTCGATCATCCCCGCCACGGGGCCGCCGCTGGGATAGTCGCCAGGCCCGTCCTTGTCTGTCTGCGGGCCGAGCCAGGCGTTGGCGTAGAACGGGATGCGCGACACCGCCCGCCCGGCGCGCGCGACGCCGTCGACATAGCTGGCGAAGGACCAGGCCATGAACAGCTCCTCGGCTTGCGCGCCGGCGCCGAACAGATCGGCCCACGTGCCCGCCGCGCGGCGCCCGTGCTCCGTCCACAGCCGTGCGAGCGCCGGCGGCATCCGCCCGTCGCGGAACCGCTGCACCAGCGCCGGCGGCACCGGGCGGCGCCAGGCCGCCTCGGCCAACGCCGAGCGGTCGCGGCTGTCGCCGAGCAGGCCGACCTCGTTCTCGACCTGGACCATGACGACGCGCCCGTCGCGATCGGCGGCGGCGAGGTGCGTCATCAGCGTCGCGAAGGCGCGGGCGTCGGCGCGCTGAAGCTCCGGGCTGAACACGGACAGGACGGCCGCCGGGTTGAGATCGAGCTCCCACGGCATGAGGCCGGTGCCGCGTGTCACCGCACGGGGATAGCGCGCCTGGTCCTGGCGGATCCAGCCCGGCGCGTAGGTCGACCGGGCGTTCTTGAAGGCGCCGAACCAGAGCAGCACCAGCCGCATGTCGTGTCGCCTGGCCTGCGCGATCAGCGCGTCCACGACGGTGAAATCGAATCGTCCCGGCACGGGCTCCACCTGGTCCCACCCGACGTTCGCCAGCACGGTATTGACGCCGAGCCGCTCGAGCCGCTCCCACACCGGCGCCATATATGCGGGGCTGGTGGCCGACGAATTGTGCAGCTCGCCGCCCAGGACCACGAACGGCCGGCCGTCCACCAGCAGCGTGCCGTCGCGGATGGCCGGGCCGGGGGGCGGCGGCGCGGCTGCCGCGGCAACGCCCGCCGCCGCCACGAGCAGGACCGATCGCAACCGGGACCGCTCGATCCCGCTCAACCGACCATGTCCTCCAGTTCGCGCCCGCGGGTCTCGCTGACCATCGCCCGCACGAAGAAGAACGACACCGCCGCGAAGAAGGCGTAGCCGGAATAAGTGAAGACGAGCCCCGGCGACACGACCAGCGACGGAAAACTGACCGAGATCGCCGCATTGGCGATCCATTGGGCGAAACCGGCCACCGCCAGCCCCGAGCCGCGGATCTGGTTGGGAAACATCTCGCCCAGCATGACCCACATGATCGGACCCCAGCTGAGGTTGAAGAAGACGACGTACAGGTTCGCCGCGACCAGCGCGACGACGCCGTTGTGGCCGGGCAGCGACACCGCCCCGCCCGCGTCGGTCAGCGCGGTCGAAAAGGCATAGGCCACCGCCGCCAGCGTCACCGCCATGCCCGCCGATCCGATCAGCAGCAGCGGCTTCCGGCCGATGCGATCGACGGTCGCGATGGTGAACACGCACGCCGCGATCGAGACCACGCCCGACAGGATGTTGGTCTGCAGCGCGTCGTCCTCGGAGAAGCCGACCGCTTCCCACAGCGTCGCGCCATAGTAGAACACGACGTTGATGCCGACCAGCTGCTGGAACACGGCGAGGCCGATGCCGGTCCATACGATCGGTCGCACCTTGCCGGTGGTCTTGCTGATGAGGTCGGCCAATTTGGGCTTGTGATGGTCGGCCGCAAGGCTGCCGCGGATCTCGGCGACCTTGCGCGCCGCGGCGGCGGGACCGAACAGCCGGGTCAGCACCGCTGCGGCCTCCGTATCGCGGCCCTTGACCACCAGGTAGCGCGGGCTCTCGGGGATACCGAGCAGCGCGAAGAAATAGATCGCGGCGGGGATCGCCTGCAGCCAGAACATCCAGCGCCACGCCTTCTCGCCCAGCCAGAAGTCGGCGGTCGAGCCGCCGGCGTAGCGCGCGAGGAAGAAATTGGCGACGAACGCGCCGGTCAGGCCGGTGATGATCATCACCTGCTGCACGCTCGACAGCCGGCCTCGAATCGCCGCCGGGGTGACCTCGGAGATATAAACCGGCGAGATCACGCTCGCCGCGCCGACGCCGAGGCCGCCGACGATGCGCGCGACGATGAAGACGATCGACGAAGGCGCCGCGCCCGCGAGCAGGGCGCTGCCGATGAACAGGATCGCGGCGAAGACCATCACCGAGCGGCGGCCGATCCGGTCGGCCAGCCGCCCGGCGGTGAAGGCGCCAATCGACGAGCCCACCAGGATCGCGCCGACGTTCACGCCGATGCCGAACCGGCCGAGATCGAACGCCGCCTCCAGCCCCTTCTGAGTGCCGTTGATGACACCCGAATCATAGCCGAACATGAAGCCGCCGATCGTCGCCACCGCCACGATCGCGGTGATGAAGCCGATATTGACCCGCTCGCCGGTCACCGCTTCGTCTACCATTCTGGCTCTCCCCTTTTCGCGACGATCATTCGACCGGTCCTTGCGCTCGCCGATCAGACGGAGCGGTTGACGATATTCTCGAGGCGCTCCTGCCTGCCCGATTTGTGCTGCGGCGCCAACTCGCGCTCGACCGCCAAGTCGGCGACGTCGGCTAGGCCGGTGCCGTCGCGATGGATCATTTTGCCCAGCTCGCCTTCCCACCCGGCATAGCGTTCTCGCTTAAAACCATCGAGCCGGCCGTCCTCGATCAGCTTCTCCGCGTTCAGCAATGCCGCCGCGACCACGTCGACTCCGCCGATGTGGCCGTGCAGCAGGTCTACCGCATCGACCGATTGGCGGCGTACCTTGGCATCGAAATTGAAGCCGCCCGTGGTAAAGCCGCCGGCGCGGACGATCTCCAGCAGCGCCAGCGTCATCTCCTCGACCGAATTGGGGAATTGGTCGGTGTCCCAGCCGTTTTGCGGATCGCCGCGATTGGCGTCGATCGAGCCGAAGATGCCGAGCGCGCCCGCCAGCGCGATCTCATGCTCGAAGGTGTGGCTGGCGAGCGTCGCGTGGTTGGCCTCGATATTGACCCTGACCTCGTTCTCCAGGCCGTAGCGCTTGAGGAAGCCGTACACGGTCGCGGTGTCGAAATCGTATTGGTGCTTGGTCGGTTCGAACGGCTTGGGTTCGATCAGGATGGTGCCGGTGAAGCCGATCTTGTGCTTGTGCTCGACCACCAGGCTCAGGAAGCGGCCGAGATTGTCGAGCTCGCGGCCGATGTCGGTGTTGAGCAGCGTCTCATACCCCCGCGCCCGCCCCACAGCACGTAGTTCGCGCCGCCGAGCCGGTGCGTCGCCTCCAGCGCGTCGCGGACCTGGCTCGCGGCCCAGGCGAACACCTGGGGATCGGGGTTGGTCGCGGCCCCCGCCATGTAGCGCGGGTGGCTGAAGAGGTTGGCCGTGCCCCACAGCAGCTTGCGGCCGGTCTCGCTCTGCAGCCGCTCCAGATCGTCGACCGCTTCGGCAAAGCTGCGGCGGAAGTCGGCGATGCCGTCGGCATCGGCCATGATGTCGGCGTCGTGGAAGCAGTAGAACGGCACGTCCAGGCGCTGCGTGAAGTCGAACAGCGCCGCTCGCTTCGCCGCCGCGGCAGCGGCATCGTTCGC
>CAXSHP010000024.1:20273-22424 GCA_964236935.1 uncultured Sphingomonadaceae bacterium | reverse complement strand
GCGCCGCGCTGGCGCCTTATATCGCGGCGGGCCGCATCCACACCTTCACGGGCCGAGCGACGCTCTTCCCCGGCATCACCGCCATCCCCGCGCCGGGCCACACGCCGGGCCACAGCTTCTATGAACTGGAAAGCGACGGCCGGCGGCTGCTGGTGATCGGCGACACCATCCACGCGGCCGAGATCCAGCTGGCGGACCCATCGGTCACCGTCGCTTACGACGTCGATCCCGCCGCTGCCGCCACGCAACGGAAGGCGATCCTGGCACAGCTCGCCCAAAGCCACGAGCTCGCCGCGGGCGATCATCTGTCCTTCCCGGGACTCGGTCACATGGTGCGCTCGGGGTCCGGCTTCGCATTCGTGCCGCTGCCATACGAAGCTGGAGTGGCCGACGTAGGACGATGAGTGGAAGCGCCGGACGTCGAGCAGGCGATGGTCCTGCCTATCGGGCTTTCAGAAGGTCTGAAGAGACGTAGGAGTAGACACGCATCGTTTTAAGTTAGCCGCTCCTGAAAGCGGATCAGCGCGATTAATCGTGCATTGCCGATCAGTTGATCTTGCGGCGTGCCTGGAAACCGCCCTCGGTGCCGGGATGAACAAATGGCTGGTTCCGGGGATCGCTCGAGCTGCTTTGAGTGACCGGTATGGGTCTCCGTTGACAGCGGACCTGGCCACCGGCCCAATCTACAAAAGCTATGCAGCCAGCCGTGGAACAGCTTGCTCGATCAACTGAAGGAATGGATGGTTCGCGGTTCGCAAGCATCGGGTGTTGCGGGTCCCCGCAACCACCGATACCGGCGATACCAAATAGTCCAAGAGCTTGGCTTTTTGGTCGGCCGCTTAATATATTGGGGAATTGCTGCTCGCACTACGACTATATGCGGCAATGGCGCACCCGACAGGATTCGAACCTGTGACCTACGCCTTCGGAGGGCGCCACTCTATCCAGCTGAGCTACGGGTGCCCGTCCGTCCGTTAGCCCGTCGCGGGGCGTCAGGTCAACGAGAACGACCCCGTTCCCGTCAAGTCCGAGAGCAGGACCCGGCGCTAAGGATGAGCCCAAGCGCCTGGGCCGCTAACGCCGGCGCGGGACTCGACCGCGCCGCTCTCCCCCACAGCCTATTGCACTGCGCCGCCGGTGATGCCGAGATGCTGACCCGTGATCATCGCCGCGTCGTCGGATATGAGGAATACGGCCACTCCGCCGATATCCGCGGGTTCGACCATTCGACCGAGCGGCGTCGCGGCCACGGCCTGTTCCTCCAGTTCATGCGGGATTTGCGTGAAGACCCCGGCGCTCTTGACCATGCCCGGCGCGACCGAGTTGACGGTCACCCGGCGTGGCCCGATCTCCTTGGACAGCACCTCGACCATCGTGCGCACCGCCGCCTTGGTCGACGCATAGACGCCGGCCTTCTCCGGCGGATAGAGTGCGATGGTCGATGCCGTCGCGATAATGCGTCCGCCATCCACGACATGGCGCGCCGCCTGCTGCAGCGTGAAGAACGTGCCCTTGATATTCAGGTCGATGACGTGATCGAGCCGCTCCTCTTCCATCGTGACGAACGGTCCGTCGATCACCTCGAACCCGGCATTCGCCATGACGACGTCGATTTGACCGAAGCGATCGATGGCCTGCTTGAACAGGCTCTCCACGTCGCCGCGCCGCTTGATATCCGCCTTGACCAGGAGGACGAGCGCGCCGCGGCGGGTGAGATCTTCGGCCGCGGCCTCCGCCGTTTCGTCATCCGCGTCGTAAGCGATGACGAGGTTCATGCCGAGCTGCGCGAAGCGGTCGGCGATGCCCTTGCCGACACCCTTCGTGCCGCCGGTAATGAGGGCGGTCTTTGCTGGTTGCGTGCTCATCGTCTTGTCTCCTGGGGCGATACGGTGGTGCGTTCCGGTGTCGGCCGGCTTCTCGGGTTACTTCGGACGGCAGGATTGGTTGCCCTGCGACGGCGAATCAGCGGCATCGCGAAGATGTTCAGCGATGCTGCGAACGTCTGCGCGCGTCGGCGCGAAAAACGGTTGGCGCGAGGCCGGTATGGCGCGTGAACGCGGTCGCGAACGCCGCCGGGCGCGTATAGCCGCAAGACGCGGCGATGAGCGCGACGGCAAGATCGTGCAGGACGTGGTGTATGAGGTCGGCAAG
>CAXSHP010000024.1:12294-20263 GCA_964236935.1 uncultured Sphingomonadaceae bacterium | reverse complement strand
ACCGCCGGCGTCCGTCCGGTCTGCTCGCGAAAGCGTCGGCCGAAATGATGGACGCTGATGCCCGCTTCGCGTGCGAGCGCGGCAACGCTCAGCGGCGCGTCGAGATGCGCGCTCATATATTCGACGACTCGTGCCAGCCGGCGATCGCCGATCGTGCCGGGATCGCGTCGGTCGGTCGCCGGATCCCACCAGCGAGCATGGCACGACAGGAGATGGACGGCCAGCCAGCGTGACGCCTGTTCGGCGTACAGATTGGATTCTCCGGCGAGCATGGCCCGGGTCAGCGCGCCGACGCAGGCAGCGATGGCCGGGTCGTCGAAAATCAGCGCATCGAGCGGACGATCGCGTGGGGCAACCCCCGCCCGCCGATATTCCTCAACGGTCGAGGCGATCAACGCGCCCGGCAGATAGAGATGCGCGGTGCGGAACGGCTGGTCCGCCCGGACGCTGCTCCAGCGCATCCGCGTGGTTTCCAATGCGCCCGTCAGGCCGGCGGCGGCAGGCTGATAGATCGCGCTGCGCCAGCGTCCGTTCCGCAGGACTTCGATGCGATGGTGGCCCGCAGCGGCCACGACGAGGGTGACGTCAGGCGTCGCACGCGTTTCGAACCGATCGCTCGTGCCGACTCCTTCATGTTGATCCAGGAGCAGCGAGGTCCAGCCCGCATCCGCACTGGAACGGAGCAGGCGGTTGGGTTTGGCCCCGGCACATCGAGCGCTTTGTTCGGCATAGCGAATGGTCGACGATCCCTTCGGGCGATTATCCTAGGATAGTTTTAGCAGATTGAGCGGACGTCCGCTCGCCCATTCGGTCTCCGCGAGGCGCCGATCCGCCTGGCGCATTTTTGGCATCGATTACCCCCAAATGCGGAAGAACCGTCCCCACAAACGAGCGCCACGTTCCCCACGAAAAGGGGGCGGGACTCTTCTCGATCCGGGGAAGCAGGGAAAAGTTAATACTTCGATAACAGCGCCGTGCCGAAGAATCGGTGCCGCACCGTCCGGACTGGGGGGCCACGTCGCCCGGGTTCAGCTGGCGAGGCGTGTAGCTTGAAAGGATGCGTTACTATGAAACCCACACTTCTCCGCTCGACGTCAGTAGCGGCGCTGCTGTTCGCCGCGCCGTTTGCACTTTCCGCCGCGGTTGCCGGCTCAACCTCTTCCGGCGATCCGTCCGGCCCGGGGATGAGCACCTCCGACAGCGGCAACGACAATTCGGTCAACAACAGCGGCAACGACAATTCGAAGTCGGTCGACCTCGCCAACAGCGGCAACGACAATTCCAAGACGGTCGACGTCGCCAACAGCGGCAACGACAATTCGGATCATACCGCCGACAGCGGCAACGATAATTCCGTGAAGGACAGCGGCAACGACAATTCGTCCAAGACGGTCGATGTCGCCGACAGCGGCAACGATAATTCGATGCATTCCAGCGACAGCGGCAACGACAGCTCGGTGGACAGCAGCGGCAACGACAATTCGAAGTCGGTCGACGTCGCCAACAGCGGCAACGACAATTCGATGCACACGAAGGACAGCGGCAACGACAATTCGGTCAACACCGCCGACAGCGGCAACGACAATTCGATGCACGACAGCGGCAACGACAATTCGGACCATGTCAATGTCGCCGACAGCGGCAACGACAGCTCGAGCCACGTCAAGGACAGCGGCAACGACAACTCCGAGCATGTGAACGTCGCCGACAGCGGCAACGACAACTCGATGCACACGAAGGACAGCGGCAACGACAATTCGGATAACTCGATGCACGACAGCGGCAACGATAATTCCGAGAAGGTCAACGTCGCCGACAGCGGCAACGACAATTCGACCCACACCAAGGACAGCGGCAACGACAATTCGAGCGGTGCCACTGCCGGCAATCTTGCCGCCAACAACGGCTCGACGGCGTCGGACAACCGCAATCAGTCGACCACCACCAGCGACAGCGGCAACGACAACTCCGAGCATGTGAACGTCGCCGACAGCGGTAACGACAACAGCTCCGCTACCGGCGGCAACGTTGGGGCGAACAACGGCGCTTCCGCGAGCGACAGCCGTGATCAGTCGACCAAGGACAGCGGCAACGACAACTCCGAGCACGTCAATGTCGCCGACAGCGGCAACGACAACTCCACCGACACCAAGGATAGCGGCAACGACAATTCCGACCATAGCAGTGCTACGGGCGGGACGGTCGCGGCGAACAATGGAGCGTCCGCGAGCGACAGCCGCGATCAGTCGACCAAGACCGAGGTCGCTGACAGCAACAACGACAATTCGACCCACTCGAGCGACAGCCACGACAACAATTCGACCAACACCAAGGACAGTGGCAACGACAATTCGAGCGGTGCCTCGGGCGGCAACCTCGCAGCCAATAACGGCGCCTCGGCGTCGGACAGCCGCGACCAGTCGACCAAGGACAGCGGCAACGACAACTCCGAGAAGGTCAACGTCGCCGACAGCGGCAACGACAATTCGACCCACTCGAGCGACAGCCACGACGACAATTCGAAGACGAACAGCGACAACGACAATTCGTCGCACCTGTACGATCATTCGGTTTCGACGGGCGTCGCACGGAGCAACAACGTGTTCGGTGACGGTGCACTTGTCGCCAGCTCGAACCTCTCGAGCTACGTGACCGGCGTCAAGGTGAACTTCCAGGGCTCGAGCGGCGGCACCACCGCTACCAACAGCCTGACGAACGACGGCGCTGCCTTCCAGAACTTCGCCGGAATGCAGGCGCTCAACCAGAACACCGGTGTCGGCGCTTCGCAGAACGCGAGTGTCAACGTGGCGGTCTCCACCAGGGACATCGCCCTCCAATAGCCTCGATCCGGGACCGGCGGCCTCGCGCCGCCGGTCCTTTTTTTAAAAACGGAGAGGTTTAGGCAATGACCGCGCTTTCACATAAAACAACATTGGCGATCGCCGCGCTGATGGCGGGCTCCTCGCTGTCCGGCGCCGCGCAGGCCCAGACGGCTCCCGCAGCCGCCGAGGCGTTCGCCGCTCCCGTGTCCGACACGACCTTGCAGACGACCGCCGGACGCGAGGATATTTCCCAGATCGCGCAGGCGAACCAGGCCGCAGCGGTCAGCAAGAACAGCGTCGGGGACAATTCCGCGACGGGCGAAGTGCGCATCGCCGACAATGCGTTCCAGAACATGTCGGGGCTGTCGCAGCTCAACGTCAACACCGGCAACAACGTCGCGATCAATGCATCGATGAACGTCAATATCTCGATCAATCCTGGTCAATGAGGGCGGGGATTCCGATGTTGGCATCGCTCCTTGCTCCGGCCGCGCTGAGCGGCTGCTCCGCGCAGGTCACCACGCCGCCGAGCTTCCTCAGCGGCGTCGGGCCGGCGAACGACTTCGCGGTGCCGATGAAAAGCGTCGAGGAGCGTCGCTTCGATACGGTGATCCGGCAGCAATATGATTTCAGCTGCGGCTCGGCCGCGCTCGCGACGCTGCTCCATTATCACTACAGTCAGCCGGTCGACGAGCAGAAGGTGTTCATCGGCATGTGGGCCGAGGGCGATCGCGCGGCGATCCGCAAGGTTGGTTTCTCGCTGCTCGACATGAAGCGCTATCTCGCGGCCCGCAAGCTCCAGGCGGACGGCTATCGCGTTACCCTCGATCAGATCGCCAAGGTCGGGGTGCCCGGCATCGCGCTGATCACGATCAAGCAATATCGCCACTTCGTCGTGGTCAAGGGTGTCCGCGCCGACGAGGTGCTGCTTGGCGATCCCTCGACCGGCCTGCGCAGCGTCACCCGCGAGGAATTCCAGAAATCCTGGAACGGCATCTATTTCGTGATCGACCCCGAATATCAGCGCGGACGCGCCGTGTTCAATCGGGACAGCCAGTGGGCGAGCTTCTCGCGCGCTCCGATCAACGGGCAGTTCCTCGATCCACTCAGCCTGCAGGCGCTCGCCCTGACGGCCCCCTTCTACCGGGATTTCTGAGATGGCGATCGCGCTCATCGCCCTCGCGCTGGCCTCCGCCACGATGCCGGGCACGCACTTGTCGGACCCCGAACTCGCGACGCTGCGCGGCGGCTTTCGGTTGCCGACCGGCATCGACGTCTCCCTCGCCGTACAGACCGACACCGCGGTCAACGGCGCGCTCCTGCTGCGCAGCGTGTTCGTCGCCGATCATGGCACGCCGACGCTCCAGGTGTTTGCACCGGCGGCAGGCACCGAGGTCGTCTCGACGACGCACGCGGCGGATGCGGCGAGTTCCGGCGGCGTGTCGGTCCAGTTCGACCGGCAGAACGGCGTCGTCTTCGTCCCGGCGACGACCGCAACTCCGGCGGTATCCGTCAGCACCGGCTCCACCATGCCGAACGATGCCGCGAGTGCAGGGCTGAGCGCCGTGCCGGTTTCGGTCGGCAGCGCCCCCGTGGAGACGGCCGGCGGGGCGGTCAGCGTCGAAGCGCTGCCCGACGGTGAGCGGGTCCGGCTCGAGGGCGCCGGGCTCGATGTCAGCCACGTCGTCGGTGCCGCGTTCGGCTCGGTACTTGCCAATAATGCCAATGACCGGGTGATCGACACGACCACCACGATCAGCCTCGACTTGACCCATGTTGGACCGGAAGCGCTTGGTTCTACGATGTTTAAGGTGGAAAACGTCGCAGTCGAAGCCGCGCAACTCGGGGTCAGGTAGGGGAAATAACATGGGGTCCATCGCAAAATTCACGGCAGCCACGACGGCGCTGCTCCTGGCCGGCACGGCCGCTCCCGCCATCGCGCGGCCGACGGCCATGGCGCAGATGCGTTCGGCGCTCGCCCGCGCCCAGGCGCAGATCACCGCGCAGCAGGATCTGCTCAAGCAGCAGGACGAACGGCTGAAAGCGCTCGAATCGCGCATGACCAACGTCGCGGCGGCAAACGCAGCCGCCAGCGCCGCGCCCACGTTCGCGGCGAATGCCGCACCGGCGATCGGTGCGGCGCAGGGCAGCGGATCCACCGTCGGCGGCGATCCCGCCAGCATTCAACAGGCGCCGATCGGACCGGTCGGCCAAGCCCCTGCAGACGCCGATCGGCCACCCGAAGTGGCGGTGCTCGGCTCGCAGGGCAGCGTCGTCACGCGGGCCGGCCAGCTGACCGCCGAGGCGCAGGTCGAATATGCCCGCGCCGATCGCAACCGCGCGATCTTCCGCGGCATCGCGCTGGTCGAAACGGTCCTCGTCGGCGCGTTCGACATCAACGAGAGCCGCCAGGACGTGCTCACCGCCGCGGCGACGCTGCGCTACGGGCTGACCGACCGTCTCGAACTCGGCGTCCGGGTGCCCTACGTCTATCGCTCGGATGCTTCGGTGCTCGCGCCGATCTCGGGCAGCACCCCCAATGATGCCGCCGCCACCATCGACAGCTCGGCCGATGGCAACGGTCTCGGCGACATCGAGCTTTCGGCCCGCTACCAGCTGACCAATGCGCGCCATGGCTGGCCGTTCCTGATCGCCAACCTGCAGGCGGTCATCCCCACCGGCACCGACCCGTTCAGCGTCCGCCGCGACAGCACCGGCCGCGAACTCGAAGCGGCGACCGGCGCGGGGTTCTACGGCATTTCGCCGAGCATCACCGCGATCCTGCCGTCCGATCCGGTCGTGCTGTTCGGCACGATCGGCTACACCTTCAACCTCGGCGACGACGTCAACACGCGCATCCCGCCGGTGATCATCGAACATGTCAATCCCGGCGACGCCATCTCCGCCAGCGCGGGCATCGGCATCTCGTTCAACCAGCGGACGACGCTCAACCTCGGCTACGCGCACACCTGGGCGTTCGGCTCGAAGACGCTCACGCGGCTGATCGATCCGAGACCCGACCAGGTCGCCACGAGCACGACCACCTCGCGCGATCTCCAGATCGGCCGCTTCCTGTTCGGCGTGACCTATCGCGTCAACGATCGCGCCAGCCTCAACTGGTCGGTCGAAGTGGGCGCGACCGACGATGCGACCGACTTGCGCACGGTATTGCGCGTCCCTCTCGTGCTGCTCACCGGACGCTAGCCGCGTCCTGAGGACCAAGGAAAACCGAATGGCCGATCTATCGAGATTCATCAGCGAAGCAGGGGGCGCCGGCTCGGCCGACGCCTTTCCGCGCGGCGAAGCTCTCAAGTCGGTCGCCGTGACCGGCGGCGCCGGTTTCCTCGGTTCGCATCTGTGCGCCACGTTGATCGCGCAGGGGCACCGCGTCACCTGCCTCGACAATTTCCACACCGGCCGCCGCGCGAATGTCGAGAGCCTGATCGACAGCGGACGCTTTTTGCTCGTCGAGCACGACGTGACGGAGGCGCTGCCGTTCGATCTGCCGCGCTTCGACGAGATCTACAATCTCGCCTGCCCCGCCTCCCCGATCCATTACCAATCCGATCCGGTGAAGACGCTGCGCACCTGTGCGATCGGCTCGTGGCACGTGCTCGAACGCGCGGCGCGGGACGGCGCCCGGCTGCTCCGCGCCTCTACCTCGGCGATTTATGGCGATCCCGATATCCATCCCCAGCCCGAAAGCTATTTCGGCAACGTCAACACGCTCGGGCCGCGCTCCTGCTACGACGAGGGCAAGCGCTTCGCCGAGACCCTGCTGTCCGATTATGCGCGCGCCTCGGGCATCACCCTGAAGATCGCCCGCATCTTCAACACTTATGGTCCGCGCATGCAGCCCGACGACGGCCGGGTGGTCTCGAACTTCACCATCCAGGCGATCAGGGGCGATGACATCACGATCTACGGTGACGGCAGCCAGACGCGCTCGTTCTGCTACGTCGACGATCTGATCGCCGGTTTCCTTCGGCTGATGGCGTCGGGGCCGACCGTCGACGGCGCCGTCAACCTCGGCAATCCGGTCGAGACCACGGTGCGCGAGCTTGCCGAGATGATCATCGACATGACCGCGGATCGTCTTGCGACCGCTGCCCGTCGACGACCCGCGCCGGCGCCGGCCGGATATCGCCCGCGCGCAGACCCAACTCGACTGGGCGCCCAAGATCGTGCTGCGCGCCGGCCTTGCCCGAACGATCGCGTGGTTCCGGGCGCAGATCGAGACGGGAGAGCTCGAGGCCGGTCTCGCCGAGCGGCTGTTCCAGGTGACGGCCTGCGCTGCCGCGCTGCAGAAAGTCCAGTTGCCGGCATGAGCGCCGCTTCGTTGCTGATGGCGGCCTTCATCATTACGCAGCTGCTGTACCTGCTGACCTTCGCGATCGATTTCTACCTGTTCCTGCTTCCCGTGAACCGGGTCGATATGGCGGAGGCGTCGCAGCTCGGCCCCGGCGATTATCCCGAGATCGTGCTGTTCTATCCCGTGCTGCGCGAGCTCGAGACGACGATGCGCACGACCTTCACCTCGATGACCAAGCTCGAATATCCATCCGATCGCTTCCGCGTGATCGCGATCCCCAACGCGGACGACCGCGAGACCATCGCCCGGCTGCGGCGGCTGCAGCGTGATTTTCCGTTCGTCGAGCTGATGGCAGTGCCGCCGACGAGCGATCCTTCGTGGCAGGCGGTGTGGGATGCGTGGGATGCCAACGACAAGGTCTATTGGTGGCATCGCGGCGCGCGTGCCGGGATGCGCGATCTGCCGCCGAAGAAGACGCGCCAGCTGATCTACGCCTTCTACACGACCGCGCAGGCCCACGGCGGCGAATTCCTCGTCAATTATATCGATGCCGACAGCGCCGTCGCGCCCGACCATTTCCTCGCCGGCGCCGTTGGCATCCGCCACTATGACGTGCTTCAGGCGCAGAATATCGCGGGCAACCTCAACGCCAGCCTGGCGGCAAGCTGGCACGCGTTCGATCATATGGCGTGGGACGGCCGGAAATATCCGCATCTGACGGCGGATGGGCGGCATCCTTACTGGGTGCTCGGCAAGGGGCTGTTCTTCAAGGCATCGGACCTGCTCGCGCTCGGCGGCTTCCACCCGTGGGTGGCGATCGAGGATCCCGAAGTGG
>CAXSHP010000024.1:9460-12284 GCA_964236935.1 uncultured Sphingomonadaceae bacterium | reverse complement strand
CGGCAAACGCCTCGGGGTGCTCGAGACGCCGCTGATCGAGGAAGTCCCCGAGACGTTCGCCCACGGCATCACGCAGCGCAAGCGCTGGGTGTGCGGCTTCTACCAGAGCCTCGGCGCGCCGCTGAAGGAGCTTGGCTTCACCCGCGTACAGCGCATCCGCGCATGGCTGAACTTCCTTCCCTGCCTGTCGCTGTGGGTCAACGCCATCGGCCTGCCTGTCGGCATCTGGGCGTTGTGGGCCTGGTACAGCCAATCCAGCCCGTTGCCGCTGTGGACCGTATACCTCTCAGGGCTCAACGTCGCATGCTACGTCGTCGGCCTGACCGCGCTCTACTGGTCGGTGTGGCAGCGGACCGCGCTGGTGCTCGATCGGCGCGGCGCGCGGCTGGCCTATCTGCTGCGGGTCAATCCGCTCTTTTTGATGGCGTTCTGGCTGCTGTGGATCGTCCCGTTGTGGATCGGCTGGCGGATGTACCGCGAGGACAAGGGGCTGGTGTGGGAACGCACCGAGAAGCTCGACGCCAACTCGACGCTGGTGCGCAACAAGGCCGCCGCGTCCGCGCCGCTCCACGTCGTTCCGAAAGCGGCCGAGCCCAAGCCCAAGCGAAAGGTACGCAGATGACCCACAAACATGTCCTGGTAACCGGCGGCGCGGGCTTCATCGGCTCGCATCTGGTCGATCTCCTGCTCGAGCGGGGGTTCGAGGTGACCGTGCTCGATTGCCTGTTGCCGCAGGTCCATGGCGATGCCGAAACGGACGCCGACGGCTGGCCGGTCTATCTCAATCCCCGCGCGCACCGCATCCGGGGCAATATCCTCGACGAGGGCGTGTTCAAGGCGAGCCTCGACGGGATCACCCATCTCGCGCATCTCGCCGCGTCGGTCGGCGTCGGCCAGAGCATGACCGACATCGTCGAATATACGCGCAACAACACACTTGCCGCGGCCGTGATCCTGGAGACCCTGTCGCGGTCGGCGCATCGCGTCGAACGGATGGCGGTCGCCTCTTCGATGTCGATCTATGGCGAGGGCGAATATCGCACCCGGGCCGGCCAGCGCATCGCCCCGCCCCTGCGCTCGAACGATCAGCTGCGCGAGCGCCGGTGGGAGGCCGAACTCGACGGCGAGGTGCTCGAGCCGATGCCGACGCGCGAGGACAAGCCGCTCCAGCCCTCCTCGATCTATGCCGTCAACAAGCGCGATCACGAGGAGATGTTCCTCGCCGTCGGCCGCGCACTCGATATCCCGACGGTCGCGCTGCGCCTGTTCAACGCCTACGGCTCGCGCCAGGCCTTGAGCAATCCCTATACCGGGGTCGCCGCGATCTTCATCTCGCGGCTGCTCAACGATCAGCCGCCCTTGGTGTTCGAGGATGGCGACCAGCGCCGCGATTTCGTCCATGTCGCCGATGTCGCCAACGCCTTTGCGACCGTGCTCGACAGCGATCGACGATTGTGGGACGTGTTCAACGTCGGCAGCGGCCGATCGATCAGCGTCGAGGAAATCGCGCGCACCCTGGCGCGCCTGCTCGGCAAGAATATCGCGCCGACCATCCTCGACAAATACCGCGTCGGCGACATCCGCCATTGCTTCGCGGACATTTCCAAGCTCCGCGACGCATTCGGCCTCGTGCCCCAGCGCAGCTTCGACGACGGGATGGAGGAGCTGATCCGCTGGGTACGTTCGACGACGAAGCCCGTCGATCGGGCGGAGCAGAGCATGGCCGAACTGGCCGGCAGCGGGCTGGTGGTGTGATCAGGCCATAGCGCGGCCGCCGCGGAGAAAAGCGTCGCGGATCGTCCAGTACATCGGCTTGCGATCGAGCACGGCGTCGTAGGGCAATCCCCGGTTGAGCGCGGCGGGCGTTTCCTCGCGCCGCGCCGGATCCTGCAGCCAGCTGTGGCGATCGCTCAGCCCCCAGGTGACCACGCCCTTCACTGCCGGCTGATCGAGTGCGACCGCAAGATAGGCCCCGACCTCCGCCGCGACGCGGCGATCGCGCAGATCGAGGCGCGCGGACAGATCGTGCTCCTTCACGTCGAGCTCGGTAATGACGATGTCGAGCTCCATCGCCGCGATCTCGCCCAGGAAGCGCGCGATCCGCGTCTGGTTGATCGGACCCTTGGACAGATCGAGATGCGCCTGGATGCCGATGCCGTCGAGCGGCGTGCCGGACTTCTTCAATCGCTCCACCAGCCGCAGCAGCGCCCGGCGGCGGTCCTCCTCGACGGGATTGTCATAGTCGAAACCATAATCGTTGATAAACAGCGCCGCGTCCGGCGCCAGCAGCCGCGCCTCGTTCAGCGCGCGCGGAACATAGTCTGCACCGAACGCGCGGTGGAAGGTCGTCCGGCGCAGGTCGCGCTCGCCGTGCTCGGTGTCGATCGGCTCGTTGACGACATCCCACTGCCGGATCGCATGCTGGTAGCGCGGCATCACCGTGGCGAACCAGTGCTGGACGATCCGCCAGTCGCGATCGGTCGCGATCGTCTCGCGCGCCCACGCGGGCGTGCTCTGCTCCCACAGCAAGGTGTGGCCTCGCACCGCGATCCCATGCCGCGCGGCGAAGGCGACGAGGCCGTCGGCCGGAGCGAAATCATAACGCCCCGCCGCCGGCTCCACCGCATTCCATTTGAGATGGATCTCCGGGGTGAGCGCCGCGCAGTCGGCCAGCAGCGCCTCGCGCAGCCGCGGATCCTGATCGATCTGGTCGATGCGCGCCGCCGAGCCGAAATAGCGGCTGGCGCGTGCAGCGGCGCGGCGCAGCGGTTCATCCACCCGCGTCACGCCTTCGCCACGCACCGTCGAAACGCCCGCCATGATC
>CAXSHP010000024.1:0-9450 GCA_964236935.1 uncultured Sphingomonadaceae bacterium | reverse complement strand
CGGCGTGAAAACGGAAGAAACGGCAATGCGCGGCTCCGGACAGGCAAGCCGGCCGATCATCGCAGCCACTGCTTAAGCAATCGTCATCGCGGCGCCATCGCTCAACCGAAATTTCGATCGCTGCGGCGAAACGCGCTCGCGATCGCGCGATACATCGGCTTGCGCTGGACGGCGGCATCGAACGGCAGCCCGCGATTGACGCCGGGTCCGGGGCCGCTGCGCCACGCGCCGGGATAGCGCGCGCGATCGGCGTCGGTCACTTCGAGCCAGGAGTTGCCGTCGCTCAGCCCCCAGGTGGTGACCCCCATCACCGACGCATGCGACAATGCCACGGTGAGATAGCGGCCGACCAGTTCGGCGACCCGCTGGTCGCGCACCGCCGCACTCGCCGTATAGTCGGCTTCCTTCACGTCGAGTTCGCTGATCGCGATGCGCAGGCCCATTCCCTCGATCTCGCGCAGGAAATCGTCGAATACGCGTTCGACGAAGGGTCCCTTCGCCAGATCGAGATGCGCCTGGATGCCCACTGCGCCAAGCGGCGCGCCGGCCTTCACCAGGCCCTCCAGCAACCGCAGCAAGGCCGCCCGGCGATCGCGCTCGACCGGAATATCGTAATCGAGTCCATATTCGTTGATCATCAGCTGCGCGTGCGGCGCGAATGTCCGCGCCTCGTCGAGCGCGCGTCGAATATAGTCGGGGCCGAAGGCGGCGAGGAACACGTTCTCGCGCAGCCCGTCGGCGCGGGATCCCACGTCGATCGGCTCGTTGACCACGTCCCACCGGCTGGTCGTGCCGCCGTAGCGCGGAATGACCGAGGCGAACAGCCGGCGGATCAGCTGCCAGTCGCGCTGTGCCGCGAGCGCCTGCTCGGCCCATGGCGGCACGCTGCGATGCCACAGCAAAGCATGGCCGTGGAGCTTCTTGCCGTGCGTTCCGGCGAGCGTCGCGAGATCGTCGAGCGCGGCGAGGGTCAGCTCGCCGCGCCGCGGCTCGATCGCGGCCCACTTCATCTCGAGCTCGGGCGTGAACTGCGAGCATTCCAGCAGCAGCGCAGCCTGCAGCGCGCTCGGCGCAGCAAGTTGCGCGAGCCGCACGGCAGCGCCGAAATACCGCCCCGTGCGGGCGGCATGGCGCGCCAGCGAGTCGCTCGGCGGCGGCGCGGCGAGCCTCGTCGACACCGCCACGGGGAGCAGCGCCGAGGCGATCAGCTGACGTCTCGTGACGAGCACTGGCATTAACTATTTTTCCTCCAAAATTGAGTGTGTTATTGAGATTTTTAACCTTCTAAATTGATCTAGAGTAAGAAGCCGGCGCCAATCCGCTGCTAGTTTTGCCGAGGATCCAGCAATAGGATCCTAGCAGGGGATGTCATGGCTAGCTCTTGGTCGCCGATATGCGTCGTATTCGCCGCCATTGCGCTCCCTGTTTCCGGCGCCAATGCCGCCGCGTGGACCATGCCGCAGGGCCAGGGACGAGTCATCGTCGACGGGTTTTGGTCAAGCAGCGACAAAGGCTACGACTCCCACAGCAATGCCGTCGATATCCCAAACTATCGCAAGACCGAGGTTTATGCGCTCACCGAATATGGGCTGACCGACGATCTGACGCTGATCTTGACGCCGAGCTTTCGCGATGTTTCGGTGAAGGGAGGCGATGACAGCAGCGGCTTCGGTTACACCGATCTCGGCGCGCGGTTCAGGGTCGGCCAGGGCCACAACTGGGTGGCATCATTCCAGGGCACCGCGCGCATTCCAGGGAAGCGCCGCACGGACAATCTCGCGCAGGTCGGCAGCACCGACGCCGAATATGACGTCCGGGCGCAGGTCGGCACGTCTTTCGGCGAAAACGGCGATGGCGGTTTCATCATCGTCGAGGGCGGATACCGGTTCAGGTCCGATGATCCGCCCAACGAATTCCACGCCGACGTGACCGTCGGCTACCGGCCGACGCCCCGGCTGCTACTGCTCGGCAGCTCGTACAATACCATCTCGGACGGCAGCGGAAGCGGCATCTTCGCGCGCCATCGGTACGACAACCTTTACCTGAGTGGAGTTTACGATGTCAGTCCACGGATCGCATTACAGCTCGGCGCTATGGGCACGCTCGCCGGGAAAAACGCACTCCGGGAACGGGGCCTCTTCGTCGGCTGCTGGTTCCGGTTCGGGGACGAAACCAAGCAGAACCCCGATCGGTAGCGACGGTTCGTCGTCCAGCGACTTCGTGCGGCAGCCGGCACGCAAGAGCGAGCCGCGCGTCGGACGGATCGAGGAAAAGGAAGAGCTGCCGCTGGTGATGCGCGAAATCGCCTCGGCGATGTCGGCCCACTCCGCGGCGCTCACTCTGCATCCCTCCGACGGCCGCAAGCCGAGCCTCGTCCATCTCGACGAGGACGCGGGCGTCGGCCGGGAAGTGATCGAGGAGCTGCTCGAGCGCAAGCGCATCCATCGCGACGGCAGCGAGCCGCGGGATCATAGCTGGATCGAATGCGACGTCGGCGCCCCGGGCCACGACGTGCTGCTGATACCGGTCGAGCGGGTGCCCGGCCACAGCGGGCTGATGATCAGCGCGTTCTTCGATAGACTGACCGAGGCGAAGCGGCGCGAGGCCGAGGAGGTCTATCTGCGGCGGCGGCCGTTCGCCGTGGGGTATTTCCGGCTGTGGCAACTCGAACGGACCCGCAAGCGTCGGATCGAAGCGCTGGAGTCGGCGATTAACCTGACCGAATTCGGCGTGATCCTGCTCGATCGCGGCAGCAATCTCGTCTTCTGCAACAACGCCGCCGAGCGGGTTCTGGCCAGCGGCGACGGACTGCGTCGCCGGCAGGGTGCGATCCACGCGACGCATCTGCGCGACGATCTGCGACTGCAGGTCGCGCTCGATCACGTGATCAACGCCAACATTCCAGGCGCCGATGGCGAACACGATCGAACCGCGCCGATGATGTCGATCAAGCGCGAGAATGGCCCCCCGCTCATTCTCTCCGTGCTGCCGACGGACGAGCCTGCGGCGGAACCGAGCGACGTCGCCGCGGTCGTCTATCTGGTGGATCCCGCACTCGAAACGGATCAGCTGCTCGAACCGATCTGCAAGATGTACCATCTGACCCCGGTCGAGACCAAACTCACGTGCAAACTGGCGGCCGGCGCGAGCCTGGTCGAGGCGGCGACCGCGATCCATGTCAAGGAACAGACCGCGCGAAGCTGTCTCAAGCAGATATTCGCCAAGACGGAAACCAATCGGCAGGCGGAACTGGTGAGGCTGATGCTGTCGAATCTGATCAGGACGACGCCGACCATTCCCAGCGAGGTGATGTGATCTCAGTTGCGCAGACTGGCGGCGATCAGGACCGCGCCGGTGTAGGCCCACCATCCGTCCATCGCGTCGTGACTGGCATTGGCAAACAGATCGCGGTCCGAACTCGCCTTGTCGTCGAGCACCAAGCGAAAGTTTTTGTCCGGTCCGCCGGTGCCGAAAGTTCCGCTCAACTCGGTTTCGCTCACCGGCGCGACATCGAAATGATTGGGGACGTTGGCCGCGGCTGGCGATGCAATCAGCATCGCCGAAATCATCCCTGCGAACATGCGCGTCATGGCACAGCCTCCACCATAATATAATCATTTCGGTAAGGTATCAATGCCTTGACTTATGGTTTTGTTCCGTGGACGGCGCATCCCCGGGATGCGACGCAGTCAGCGTCGCGCCCGAAGCTGCCTTGCCAGGCTGCGCGCGGCGAGCACGTACGTCGGTCCGCCGCATACCGTCCATGCCTGGGGCAGGCGCAAGCGCCGGATCGAAGCTAGCGCGGGATGGCCGAGCAGTTCGGTGCCGCGATCGGCGATGCGATCGCGGCCGCTCGCGACGAGCAGATAATCGGGTTGCGCGGCGACCAGCTGCTCAATCGACAGTGACGACAATGCAGGCCGGTGCAATAATTTGGCGAGGTTGCGCAGCCCGACGCGGCGCATCAGATCGTCGATCAAGGTGCCGCTGCCCGTGAGGAAGCCGCGCCGCTGATAGTCGGCCGCGACGGGGTGTTGCGCGGCCGGCGGCAGCGCGGCGAGCGCTTCATTCATCCGGGCGATCAGCGCCTCGCCGCGCGCGCCATGGCCCACGGCCCGCGCCACCATGCGGATCTGCGCAACGATGTCGCGATAATTTTCGGCGGGAGGGAGATCGAGCATCGGCAGCCGCCTGCCCGCCAACCGCGCCGTCGCCTCGAGCCGCCGCGGCGGGACGCCGACCACCAGATCGGGATCGAGCGCGAGCACGTCTTCCGCCGCGCCGCGCGATACCGGCAGCCGGGCCGCTTGCGCCGCCACGGGGGACATCTCCGGATCGCGCGCCAGCGTGGTGAGTGCGGCGATCTGTCCGGGATCGGCCAGCGCCACCAGATATTGATCGGCGCACAGGTTGAGCGACACGATCCGGCGTGGCGGCGTGGCCCCCGCCCCGGCGGCGGATAGCGTCAGGCAGAGCAGGAGCATCGAGCGGAACGGCGTGATCGGCACGGGCTTCTCAATCGGGGAGGTCGCGGCTACGGCATGGCGGCAACATCCCCGCGGCACAAGCCGCGGACCAACCGATCGCGACGAGGTTTCCCTTGAGCCAGGCGCCCCGCCGATCGGTGCTGATCCTCACCCTGGCGGCCGCGCTGATCCTCGCCGCAGCGCTGTCGCTCGTGATCGGCAGCGCGCCGCTCTCGCTCGGCCGGATCGGCGCAGCGCTGGCGGGGCATGGCGATCGCATCGCCAGCACCATCCTGTTCGCGCTGCGCCTGCCGCGCGCGCTCCTCGCGTTGCTGGTCGGGGCGATGCTCGGCACCGCCGGCGCGGCGCTGCAAGGCTATCTGCGGAATCCCCTCGCCGATCCCGGCGTGCTCGGTGCGTCCAGCGCGGCCGCGCTCGGCGCAGTGATCGCACTCTATTTCGGGGTGGCGGCGCTGCATCCGATCGCCTTGCCGTTGATGGCGATCGCCGGTGGACTGATCGCGCTCGGCCCGCTGCTGCTGCTCGCCGGACGCGCCGAGAGTCCGCTGACCCTGATCCTCGCCGGCATTGCGATCGCCGCGCTGGCGGGCGCCGGCATCAGCCTCGCGCTCAATCTTGCACCCAATCCGTTCGCGATGGTCGAGATCATGACCTGGCTGCTGGGTTCGCTCGAGGATCGCTCGTTCCAGCATGTGTGGATCGCCTTCCCCTGCATCGCGCTCGGGCTCGCGCTGCTGCTGTGGGACGCGCGGGCGCTCGACGCGCTGACGCTCGGCGAGGACGGCGCCAAGGCGCTCGGCGTCGATCTGGCGCGCGTCCGGCTGCGGCTGCTGCTCGGGGTGGCGATCGGGGTCGGTGGAGCGGTCGCGGTCGCGGGTTCGATCGGCTTCGTCGGGCTGATCGTGCCGCATCTGATGCGGCCGCTCACCGATCGCTCGCCCTCGGCGATCTTGCTGCCGTCGGCGCTGGCCGGCGCGATCCTGCTGACGCTGGCGGACGTGACGGTGCGGATCGTACCCGCCAGCAGCGAGCTCCGCCTGGGGGTGGTGACCGCGTTCCTCGGGGTGCCGGTGTTCCTCGCCCATCTGCTGCGGGAGCGACGGCTGTGGTGACGATCGCGATCGCGGGGTTGCGGGTCGCGCTCGGCGGACGGCCGGTGCTCGACGGGATCGACGCGCTGCTCGAAGGCGGTGCGCTGATCGGGGTGATCGGCCCCAATGGCGCCGGCAAGTCGACGCTGGCGCGCGCGATTCTCGGGCTGGTGCCGATCGCAGGAACTGTCGCAATCGATGGCACGCAGCCGGCGCGGGCCGAACTGGCGCGGCGCATCGCCTATCTGCCGCAGGGTCAGGCGCTCCACTGGCCGGTATCGGTCGAGCGGCTGGTCGCGCTCGGACGGCTGCCCCATCTGGGACCGCTGTCCCGGCTGAGCGAAGCGGACCGCAGTGCGATCGACCGCGCGATGGCGCTCGCCGACGTCGCCCACCTGCGCGACCGCGTGGCGACCGAATTGTCGGGGGGTGAGCGTGCGCGCGCGTTGCTGGCGCGCGCGCTGGCGGTCGAGGCGCCGGCGCTGGTGGTCGACGAGCCGCTCGCCTCGCTCGATCCCGGTCACCAGATCGAGGTGATGGAGCTGCTGCGGCGTCAGGCCGATGGCGGCACCTTGGTGATCGCCGTGCTGCACGACCTCACTCTGGCGGCGCGTTATTGCGATCGGCTGCTGCTGCTCGACCACGGCCGGCTCGTCGCCGATGGCAGTGCAACGGAAGTGCTCACCGAGCAGCGCTTGGCCGAAGTCTACGGCATTCGCGCCTGGTTCGGCCACAGCGGCACCGATCGCCTGATCGTGCCGCTGCATCGCAACGCTTGACCCGCGCGCCGATCGGCGCGTATCGGGGCGCCGCGACAGGTTCCCCGGAAACGGGGATCAAAAGGGAACGGGGTGCGATGCCCCGGCTGCCCCTGCAACTGTAAGCGGCGAGCCGTCGTGCCTCATGCCATTGGGACCCCGGTCCTGAGAAGGCGGCGCGAAGGGTTCCCGGCAAAGTCATACTTTGCTGGGGTCTCGAACCGGTGCTGACCCGCGAGCCAGGAGACCTGCCCGTCGCGGTCGTCCTTCGTCCGGCCAGGGTGCGCCGAGCGAACGGGTAGCAACCCGAGAGACGGCATCGTTGGCCGCGTTTTCGCGGGCGATGTCGTGCGCCTGGCCGGCGTCGGCTCCCCGTGAACGCGTGGCGGATCATGTCACGGGGGTTCGTCCAATGCTGAAACTGTCTCTTCTGCCCAGTCTCGTCCTGCTGTCCGCGCCGGCGCTCGCGGCGGAGGCGGCGCCGCCCGACGACGCGATCATCGTCACGGCGACGCGCACGCCCACCCCGATCGATCGTGTCGCCTCGTCGGTGACCGTGCTCGACAAGCCGGCGATCGACCGCAGCCAGGCGATCGTCGTCTCCGATCTCATCATCCGCACGCCGGGCGTGACCTTTTCGCGCAACGGCGGGTTCGGCGGGGTCACCGGGATCAGCATCCGCGGCGCGAACAGCGACCAGACCGTGGTGGTGATCGACGGGGTCAAGATCAACGACCCGTCGTCGCCCGGCGGCGGCTACGACTTCGCGCACCTCCTCGCTGGCGACATCGACCGGGTCGAAGTGCTGCGCGGGCCGCAGTCGACCTTGTGGGGCAGCCAGGCGATCGGCGGCGTGGTCAACGTCGTCACCGCCTCGCCGACCAAGCCGCTCGAGGGCTCGTTCGACGCCGAGGGCGGCTCGCGCGACACCGCCAGCGGCCGCGCCGCGATCGGCGGAACGAGCGAGCGGATCGACTGGCGCGTCGCCGGCAATGCCTTCACCACCAAGGGCATCTCGGCGATCAGCCCGCGCTTCGGCGGGTCCGAAAAGGACGGCTATCGCAATTTCGGCGGCAGCGGCCGGCTCGATGTGCGCATCGCCGAGGGCGTCGCCGCCGACCTGCGCGGCTATTATTCGCGCGGGCGCACCGAATTTGACTCGAGCTTCAGCGTGCCGCCCGACACGCACGAATATGGCACCAGCGCCGAGTTGATCGGCTATGCCGGGCTCAAGGTCGATCTGCTCGACGGGCGGTTCAGGAACCGTGTCGCCGTCACTTATTCGGACATCAACCGCGATTATTACGATCCCGACGCGCCCGCCGGCAGCCGCAAGACGTTCGACTCCGACGGGCACAACCGGCGCTTCGAATATCAGGGCAATCTGACGATCGCCGATCGCTGGAACGCGGTGTTCGGCGCGGAGACCGAGAAATCGACGTTCCGCGCGCTGTCACCGCAGTTCGCCACCGTCCCCGACCGCGGCGACGCGCAGCTCGACAGTTTCTACGGCCAGCTCAATGCCGAGCCGATTGCCGGGCTCTCGCTCACCGCGGGATTGCGCCACGACCACCACGACCGCTTCGGCGGCAAGACGCTCGCCAGCGCCGGCGCGGCTTGGTCGCTCGGCGGCGGCAATACCGTGCTGCGCGCGAGCTATGGCGAGGGCTTCAAGGCGCCGACGCTCTATCAGCTGTTCAGCGAATTTGGCAACGAGGCGCTGCGCCCCGAGCAGGCGCACGGCTGGGACGCCGGAATCGAGCAGCGGCTGCTCGACCGCAAGGTGGCGCTGTCGCTGACCTATTTCGAGCGCGACACGAAGAATCTGATCGTGTTCGTTGACAGCCCGCCGCGCGACGATCGGCCGTTCGGCTATTACGACAGCGTCGCGCGCGCCAGGGCGCACGGCATCGAAGGCGGCGCGACCGCCGAGTTCAGGACGCTGACTTTGTCGGGCAACGCCACCTGGACCGACACCGAGGATCGCTCGGCCGGCCCCGACTTCGGCAACGAGCTCGCCCGCCGGCCGCGCTACACCGCGAACGCCGATGCGAGCTATGCGTGGGGCTTCGGGCTGACCACCGGCGTGGCGGTGCGCTACGCCGGGCGCTCGTTCGACAATGCCGCAAGCGCGTTCGGCGGGCAGAACCGGCTCGACGATTATACGTTGGTCGATCTGCGCGCCGAATATCCGGTGGCGGAGCGCTTCACCTTGTTCGCCCGCGTCGAGAATCTGTTCGACGAGGAATATGAGACGGCGCGGAAGTATGGCTCGATCGGCCGAAGCTTCTACGGCGGAGTGCGAGGGCGGTTCTGATGGGTTAGCCCCTCCCTTCGAGGGGGGTTGGGGCGGGTGCGCGCGTCAACACGCCTAAGAGACTCGATTCGCGTGCCAAAGCTCCTCGGCGGCATCAAACCGCCTCGGCGCTGACCCACCCCTTGCTCCTCCCTTGAAAGGGAGGGGTAAGGGCATCACACCCCGACCGGTGCCCCGTGGCAGTGCTTGTACTTGCGCCCCGATCCGCACGGGCACATCGCATTGCGGCTGACCTTGCCTGCCCACGCCTGCGGATCGTCGCCGAAATCGTCGTAGCTCGGTGCCGCGATCTGCAATGGCGGCAGCCTGGTGGTGACGAGGCCGAGGTCGCCGGCGTCGATGTCGTCGCTGTCGTCCTCGCCGGTCAGCGGATCGAAATGGCTGGTGAGAAAGTCCGGCAGCTCGGGCAGCGGCGGCGGCTCGGTGCTGAACTGGGCATGCGCGAGCATGCGCGTGACGTCCTCGCGGATCGCGCTCAGCATCCGCTCGAACAAGGCGAACGCCTCCTGCTTATACTCGTTGATCGGCGTCTTCTGCGCATAGGCGCGCAGGTGGATCACCTGGCGCAGCGCGTCGAGCGTCGAGAGATGCTCCTTCCAGTGATGGTCGAGGCTCTGGAGCAGCACGTTCTTCTCGACCGACTGCCAGCTTTCGGGCGGAAGCTGCGTGGCCTTGTACGCCATCATCACGTCCGCCTCGCCGCCGACGCGTTCCGCCATCACGTCGGGCGCGATGCCCTCCTCCGCCGCCCAGTCGCGCACCGGCAGGTCGAGCGCGAGCAGTCCCTGGATACGCTC
>CAXSHP010000023.1:15734-22464 GCA_964236935.1 uncultured Sphingomonadaceae bacterium | reverse complement strand
ACCAGGTCGGTGCTCGATCTGTTTCGGCTCGATGGTCTGGTGCTCCTGACGGGAGAAGAGGCCGAACCATGGCGTGAAGCGGCCGCCGCGCTCGATGCGTTGCCGGTGCATGCCATCGGCAGCGCCGCTGCGGATTTCCGGAGCGACGTATTTGCGGCGAAATACGGCATCGAGCCGTCCGGCGCGGTGCTCGTCAGGCCCGACGGCTATGTCGCATGGCGCGCGGCGCGGCTGCCCGATCGTCCGCGCGCCGCGCTCGAGGCTGCCGTGGCGCATGTCCTGGGACGGGCGCCGCAGCGCCGGGATGCGACGGCGCGTCGAAATGAAACGGCCTTGAACAGCGGAGCGGACGAAGTCCGGGCAGCCGGGCTTTCGGCCCGGTGAAAACGCTAGCGGGGGGTGTCATGACGTTGCGAGACCGAGTCGATCCGGAATTGCTCGACACGATGGATTTCGTCGTGCGCAGCCTGGGGCACGATTTCATGGGATCGGGGGAAGCGCCGGTACGGCGCGCGCGTTTCCAGGCCATGCTCGACCGGACCAAGCCTTCGGAACAGCCCTTCCCGTCCGTTCGGCGAACGGCGCGGCGGGCGCCGCAAGGTGCGAACGGACCCGATGTCCCGCTCGTCGTCTATTCGCCGACCGAGGACGCGCAGCCGCGGCCGGCGATCTTCTATATTCATGGCGGCGCATTCTCGCTGGGAAGCATCGCGCAGGAGGATGCCGGCGCGGCCGGGCTCGCGTATCAAACGGATTGCGTCGTCGTGTCGGTCGACTATCGCCTGGCGCCCGAGACGAAACATCCCGGTCCGGTCGGAGATTGTTTCGCCGGCCTGCATTGGCTGGGTGAGAATGCGGCCGCGCTGGGCGTCGATCCGACGCGGATCGCGGTCTACGGCCACAGCGCGGGCGGCGGACTGGCGGCGCTCGTTGCGCAGATGGCGCGCGATCGCGGGGGACCGAGCGTCTGCTATCAGATGCTGTGCTACCCGATGCTCGACGATCGCGCCGCGACCGCATCGATGACGAGCAGGAACGGGCTCGGGCTGTTCGATCGCGCGGCGGTCGTCCTCGGGTGGAGTTCCCTGCTCGGCGGTGTCGACCAGGCGGCTTTTCCTTATGGCGCCGCGGCGCGGGCCGATCGCCTCGATGGCTTGCCGGCCGCCTATCTCGATATCGGCGAGCTCGATGTCCTGCTCGACGAAGCGCTCGACTATGTCCGCCGGCTCGCCGACGCGGCCGTGCCGGTCGAATTCCATCTCTATCCCGGGGCTTATCATGGCTTCGACATGTTCTCGCCCGGCGCTGCGGTGGCGGCGCGCGCGACGCAATTGCGCATCGCCGCGCTGCGCCGGGCGCTGCGCGTCCCGAGCACCGTGGCGACGAGCGCAGCCTGACCGCGCGCAGGGCAAAACCGCTTTCGCTAAGCGACGGCGTCCAATCCCCCGTAGGCGAGCGCGCGGACCCGCCATCCATCGCGCGTGCGGATCAAGTTGGATATCTGGATGCCATGCTCGACGACCTGCGCGTCGCCGATCGAAATGCGCATCGTGACCTCGAGCACGACGAAGGCGACATCTCCGGAAATCGCGAGCTTGCCGCAGCGATCCATGGCGATCGTGACGCGCATGTCTTTGTCTTTGACCCCCGCGGCGCTGTCGGCGAGCCATTGTTCGACGGCGTTCGCTCCCGTCCAGACATGGGGCGCCGCCTGATTGATGACGGCGGCGACATCATCGGCCCAGGTTGCTCGGAACGCGGCCATGTCGCCGCGATTGAACGCCTCGAATGCCGTCTCGATCGCGGCAAGGATGGCGCGGCCATCGGCGGCATCCCCGCTGAAGGAGGCGGGAAGTGCTGGTTGAGACGACGCATTCTCCATCGGTGTGCTCCCGCTTGGCTTAAAATTGAATCGCAAAACGCTTGGTGAGCGCGAGGACGACCGATGCGACGGCCTCGATCGTCGAGCAGCTCATCTTGCCATAGCCGGGCTCGGACGAGCGGATCGACCGAGCGCTATCGCGAAACCGATGCTGCCGGCCGCGCCGATCGCCGCGCAACCGGCAAACGATGCCGCCATTCCGGCATAGGCTGCGACGGGACCCAGGACGAGCGGGCTGAGCGCGCCGCCGAGGAAGATCGAGACGTTGAGAATCCCGATCGAATAAGCGTGCAGCGCGGGCGGAGTACGGCGCAATGCGAAGGTGAATAACAGCGGCATCCCGAGGCCGATCGTGATACCGGTCGCGATGGCCGCGGCGGCCGCCGTCGAGAAGCCGCCGTGCCACAGCGCATAGCTGGAGAATCCGATCACCGCGGCGATTCCGCCGACGAGCAGCAGCAGACGCTCGCCGACACGCCCGATGAGGAACCCGAAACTTATCGACGCACAGGCTGCGGCGAACGTCGAACAGGTTTGGACCAAGGCGCGATCGGCCGGCGAGGTGATGCCGTGGGCCGCGAGGTGGAAGGGAAGCTGGAGCTGCAACGTGCCGATCATGATCGACAGCAGGATCGAGCCGCAATAGACCGGCCAGGCAAGTCGCAGGGCCGCGACGAAACCCCCGGTCGCTTCGGGGGCATGAACCGGCGCCGTCGGCCTGGACAGGGCCGCCAGCAGCGCCGCGAGCAGGCCGAAGACGATATAGACCAGAAACGGCCCGCGCCAGCCGAGCCAGAGGGCAAGCAGGCCCGCGCCGAGGCCGGAGATCACGCCGGTGACATCGGATGCGCCCGCCTGATATCCGAGCATCCGCGCGCGGCGTTCACCCGTCATGACGGCCCCGGTGGCCATGGCCAGGCCGCTCGATAAGACCGAGCCCATCATGCCGACGACGAGACATCCCGCGAGGAGCATCGGCATGGCGAGGGCGAACATCGCGGACACGCCGCCGGCGGCATAGAGCAGCGCGGCGGCGATCATCGCCAGGCGCAGGCTCGTTCTGGCGATCAGGCTGCCCGCCGCGAGACCGCCGAGCAGGCCGCCGACGAACGAACAAGCCTGGGCCGCTTGCGCGAAACGCTGGCCGGAAGCCCCACCCCCGAAATGGTCCGCGATCAGCGGCAGCGAGGGCGGCAGGGTGACGAACGTCAACGCCGGCCCGATCATCGCCAGGAGAAGCGTCGCGTACAGCAGCGGCGGCAGTTCGGTCCGTCGATCGGCGGGAGCGCTCTGCTCGCTCGATGGCAACGCCGGCGTGATCATCCACAACTCCGCCCGTGTCCGGGAACCAATGGCTGATTTATCCGTCGGATGGACGGGCAAACTTTTTCGCAGCCTCGATTCACGTTGATAAGTCAATGTCGCATAGCGTGTCCAGGCAATTACGCATGAACGCGCCATATTGACATATCAACGTCGGTGCGAGCATCATCGACCTCATCGGACGGAAGGCGGCAGAAATGGACACGCAGGAAAAAAGCGGCTGGCTCGACCCATGGGGCAGCGGCGCGGAGAGCGATCGTGCCGCCGCCGCGACGCTGTCGCAGGTCGTCGAGCCGGGGACGGGCCGGCGGATGGGAGAGGTCGCCAAGGCATCGGCGGAAGACATTCTTGCCGGCGCCCGGTCGGCGAAAGCCGCCCAGCCGGGGTGGGCGACCCTGCCGGGCGAGCAGCGCGCCGCGATCCTGCGCCGCGCCGCCATGCTGGCCGAGGAAAATCGCGGCGAGATCGTCGCGATGCTGATGCGCGAGGGTGGCGGCACTTTCCCGAAGGCGAATTACGAAACGACGGTGACGATCAAGGCCCTGGTCGAAGCCGCGGCAATGCCATCCCAGCCCCACGGCATCGTCTTGCCGTCGGACCTGGGGCGGATAAGCATCGCCCGGCGCCTGCCGCTCGGCGTCGTCGGCGTGATCGCTCCGTTCAATTTTCCGCTCTATCTGGCGATGCGCGCGGTGGCGCCCGCGCTCGCCGTCGGCAATGGCGTGGTCCTGAAGCCCGATCTGAGGACGGCCGTATCGGGCGGGATCGTTATCGCGAAACTGTTGCGGGACGCCGGCCTCCCGGCCGACGTGCTGCAGGTGCTGCCGGGCGATGCCGCGGCCGGCGAGGCGCTATGTTCCTCGCCTGACGTCGCCATGATCCAGTTCACCGGGTCGACCGCGGCCGGCCGCCGCGTCGGCGAGCTTGCCGGGCGGCACCTCAAGAAGCTCTCGCTCGAGCTCGGCGGCAAGAATGCGCTGATCGTTCTCGAGGATGCGGACCTCGACCTCGCGGCGGCCAATGCCAGCTGGGGGGCGTTCCTTCACCAGGGTCAGATCTGCATGGCCGCCGGGCGCTTGTTCGTCCAGGAGACGGTGGCGGCCGAATTCACCGCCAAGCTTGCCGCGCGAGCGAACGCCATTCGCGTCGGCGCGCATGACGATGCCGCGGCGACGCTTGGTCCGTTGATCGGCGCGGCGCAGGCCGACAATGCCGATCGAGTCGTACGGGACAGCGTTGCCGCCGGCGCGCGGCTGGTCGTCGGCAAGGCGACCGACGGCCTGTTCTTCTCGCCGACGGTGCTGACCGACGTCACGTCCGAGCATCCGGCCTATCGGGAGGAGATCTTCGGTCCCGTCGGCGTCGTGGTGCCGTTCGGCAGCGACGACGAGGTGGTCGCGATGGCCAACGACAGCGAATTCGGCCTGTCCGCCGGCATCATCACGCCGTCGATCGAGCGCGCGCTCGCGATCGGTGAACGGCTTCGGGTCGGCCTGCTTCACATCAACGATCAAACCGTCGCCGACGATGTCGTCAATCCGTTCGGAGGATTCGGCGCGTCCGGCAACGGCACGAGCATCGGCGGCCCGGCCAATTGGGAGGAATTCACCCAGTGGCAGTGGCTGACGATGAAAGGCGCGCCCCCGGCCTATCCGCTGTAACGGCATGTATTATATGCCGGCCATCCCAGGAAAGCGGTGCGTTCTTACGATCGGACCACATCCATAACATCCAGCATCGACCTGGTGATCCCCGGTTCCGAGGCGCCGCTCCAGATCGCGATGATCGCCTATGACGATCTGACCCTGCTCGACCTGATCGGTCCGCAGACGGTGTTTTCAATGGTCGCCACGATCCATATCGTCGCCAGGTCGATGCACCCGGTAATGGGCGACGCCGGCGTCGCGACCGACTGGACATGCTGTTCGTGCCCGGCGGTCGCGGGACGGTCGCCGCGATGGAGGACGAGGAGCTGCTCGCCTTCCTCCGCAACCAAGCGGAGACCGCGCGCTACATCACCTCGGTATGCTCGGGATCGTTGGTCCTCGGGGCGGCCGGATTGCTCAACGGCTACCGCGCGACGACCCATTGGGCGACGCACGACGTGCTTGACCTGTTCGACGGCGTTTCGCCGGAGAAAGCGCGCGTCGTGATCGATCGCAACCGGGTTTCGGGGGGCGGCGTCACGGCCGGAATCGATTTCGGTCTGGAATTGCTGACCGTCCTGCGCGGCGAATCCGCGGCGAAGCTCAACCAGCTGCTGATGGAATATGATCCGAAGCCGCCGTTCGAGGCGGGCTCACCGGAGGGCGCGGGGGAGCAGCTGACCAAGCTGGCGAAAGAATTGATGAGCGGCTTCCGCGACGCCGCCGCGGCGGCCGCGCGGCGCTCGCCTGGGCACCGCTGATCTGATGGCGCGCTGGAGCTGTTCGATCGCGGGACGTCACTCCGATCGACAGCGCCGCGGCGAAATTCAGGATGCTCCCGCACGAGCTGGCTACCCGCGCCGTCGGCACTATGCAGTCGTCGGCGACTGCGGCGGTGCGTTGACATTCGCCCGGTGCGCCAACTAATAGTCGCGCAGGGTCTGATGCTTCTGGTCGAAAGACATTTCGACTTGCCGCTTACTTCGTTAATACGAATGAATACTATTCGTATTATTAGTTATTGGCCGGTTTATCGTTGACATGTTTTGGCTCGATGATAGCCTGCTCCTGGATTCGGGAGGTCGAGCATGTTCGGTTCGAGTGATCAGGTGGAAAGTCAGGAGCGCTTGGCATCGTTGGTCGCCGAGGCCGTCGCAACGTCTTCGGACGATATCGAACATGGGCTGACCCTGCCGCCGGCGGCGTATATCTCCCCCGAATTCTTCCAGCTCGAGGTCGACGGGATCTTCAAGGACGAATGGCTTTGCGTGGGCCACGTCTCGCAGGTCGAGAAGGTCGGCGATTATTTCACCATCGATCTGCTTGGCGAGCAGATGGTGATCGTCCGCGGCAAGGACAGGATCCGCGCTCTATCGACGGTCTGTCGTCATCGATGGGCTCCGGTAGCCAATGGGTCCGGCAACGCGCCGGCCTTTTCCTGTCCGTTCCACAAATGGACATACGGCCTCGACGGCCGGCTGATCGGTGCGCCGCTGATGGATCGCGCCGAAGGGTTCGACAAGGCGAATTGCCGCCTGCCCGAGTTCAGAAGCGAGGTCGTGGAGGAGCTCGGCCTGATCTTCGTGACTTTTTCGTCGGACATCTCGCCGATCAGCGAGCGGCTCGAGAGCCTCTGCGATCGCGTTCGACAGGACGGGTGGGCGATCAAGGATCACAAGGTGGTCACGGCGTTAGACCAGGTCATGAACTATAATTGGAAGGTCCAGGTCGAGACCTATGTCGAATGTTATCACCATCTCGGTGGACATGAGCATACGCTCGAACGCGTGATGCCGGCCGCTTCGACATGGTGCGAAGAGGACAAAGGCACCTGGACCGTCTGTAACGTGCGAATGGCGTCCGACATCAGCAAGTTGAC
>CAXSHP010000023.1:12476-15724 GCA_964236935.1 uncultured Sphingomonadaceae bacterium | reverse complement strand
CGGCGAATGCCCTCGCCCCGGGGGTCAAGCCCGGTGAGGTGCTGGGGCATATCGTCGTCATTTATCCGTTCACCCTGCTCACGTTCATGACCGGCGGCTGCGATCTGCGCATCCTGAACCCGACAAGCTCGACCACGACCTGGTCCCGGTTGCTCCATACGCGCGATCGCGCGCAGATCGCCCGGCCGGACTTTCCGGAATGGCTGGCCGAATTCGAGGTGGGAGCGGAATTGGTCAATAAAGAAGATAACGATATCAACGATATGCAACAAGTAGGCGTCGGCTCCATGCGCGCCGAGGCCGGGCGTTTCAGCCATCTCGAGGGCTGTTGCTGGCATCTTGCCCAATTCGTCCGACGGAAATTGGCCGCGCATCGAATTTAACAAGAAAAAGCGGTGAGCGCCGATCCTGGAGGGCGGAGCGCGACAGAAAAGGGGAGAATGATGGTAAGAAGATTACACGCGGCGTACGTCGTCGCGGCTTTGACCTCGCCGTTGATTTCGTCAGCGGCGTTGGCGCAGGCGCCGAAGGTCGCATCCGACTCCTCGGGGGTGACGCTGGGCGATATCATCGTAACCGCGCAGCGCCGCGAACAGACGGCCCAAAGCGTCGCCGCATCGATCGCGGTGCTTTCGGGAGCGCAACTCACCGACTCCCACATCAGGGAACCGGCGGATATCGCGCGGCTCACCCCCGGACTCAGTACGCTCAACCGCACCGCCGACACGCTGCCGACCTTTTCGATCCGCGGCATCGGCCTCGACGACTTCAATCCGAACAATACCAGCGCCACCGCCGTCTATATCGATGGCGTCTTTCAAACCGGTTCGGTGTTTCTTGCGGTACCGATCTTCGACGTCGCGCGGGTCGAAGTTCTCAAGGGTCCCCAGGGCACGCTTTACGGGCAAAATGCCACGGGCGGGGCGATCAGCTTCCTCTCGAACCAGCCCACCGACGACCTCGACGGCTATGTGACGGCCGGATACGGCCGATACGATACGATCGACCTCAACGGCGCCGTCGGCGGAAGCCTGGGCCACGGCTTCAGCGCGCGCGTCGCGGGAACCTTCACGCACCAGGGCCACGGGTTCCAGACCGATATCGATACCGGCCGGGAAATCGGCGCGAAGCGGCGGTTCGCCGGGCGCGGCCTGCTCAAATATGAAAGCGGCATCTTCAGCACCGTGCTGAATATCCATGGCGGGCACGATTATTCGATACCGGCATCCTATCAACATGACGGCAGCGGCCCGGACGCCGATTTGTTCGACAGCACTCCGCTCAGCGCGAAGCGGGTCCGGGTCGGCGATCTGCCGATGCGGCGGCGCGAAACCAGCTTCGGAACGTCGCTGACCACCACGGTGGATCTGGGCACGGCCGAGCTGATCTCGATCCTCGGCTACGATCACATCAAGCGCTTCGTGGTCGATAATAATGACGGCAATCCGCAGCCCGTCTACGATTTCACGCAGAACGAGAAAGTCGGACAGTTCTACGAGGAAACCCGCCTGTCTTCGAAGGAACCGCTGTTCGGACGAACCAACTGGATCCTCGGCACGAACTATTCCCGGCAGCATTTCTTGGGCAACGACTTTACCGATCAAAGCACGTTCTTCGTCGGGGTCGCATTGATGCCGCCCGATATCTATACGCGTGGCTTGTCGGTTGCATCCGCGCATTACCTGCAGAAACCGTCTTCGCTCGGCTTCTTCGCAAATACGTCCACCGATATCGTTCATGGCCTTCGACTGATTTTGGGCGCCCGCTACAGCCGGGATCGCGTTCATGCCCAAGGCGCCACGCTCGAAACCGGAACCGCGGACGGCGGCGTATTGTTCAACGGCGTCGGCAGCGTCGTCGACTCGGTCGATGAAACCCGCAAAAGCAGCAAGTTCGATTACCGCGCCGGACTCGAGTACGATGTCGCCAAGGACATCCTTTTCTATGGCACCGTATCGACCGGCAGCAAATCCGGACTCTATTATCTCGGGCCGGCGGTCACCCCGGTAAACTGGCGTTACGTGAAGCCGGAACGGCTGACTTCCTACGAAGCGGGGCTGAAGACATCCTTCCTCGATCGAAAGGCGACGTTGAACGTCGCCGGCTTCTATTACGACTACCGGGATCGCCAGACGGGCGTTCTCTTCATTACTTTCCCGCTGTTCGCTGCGTCGCTCGCGAATATTCCCAAGGCGAGCGTGAAAGGCTTTGAAGTCGAAGCCAATGTGCGGCCGCTCCCCGGCTTGGCGCTGGGGGGGTCGCTGACCTATCTCGATGGAAAGATAAAGAAAAGTATCGACAACGTCGACGGCGCTCCGTTGCTGGAACCCGCGCCTCCGGGAACGCGGCTCGCGCAGGCGCCGAAGTGGACCTACAATCTGAACGCGTCCTACCGCGTCGATCTGTCAGACGAGCTGAAGGTCACGCCCAGCCTGAACTTCCAGCATGTCAGCACGCAGACCAGCGCCGCATTTGATGCTTTGGGCAACTATGGCCCGCAAAACGTGCTCGATGGACGTATCGCGGTATCGTATCGGAATGATTGGACGGTCGCGCTTTGGGGCCGGAACCTGACCAATAACGATGATCTGCTCACCGCCAACTCGGGGCTGATCGGGCGGACAGTCTTCATCCGCCCCCCGATTTCCTATGGCGTCGAGCTGACGAAGAAGTTCTGACCGAGGACGTCAGTGTTCCCGGACAGCCTCTGATCCGCAAGGTCTCCCGCATGCGATACAAGATGTTCGGTCAGCATACTGGTCTTCGCGTGGCCGAATTCGCGTTGGGCGCGGGCAATTTCGGGAACAGCTGGGGGTACGGCGCCGAGCCGGCGGAAGCACGCCGCATGTTCGACGGCTATGTGAATGCCGGCGGCAATTTCCTCGATACGGCCGACGTCTACCAATACGGGCAATCCGAAAGCCTGATCGGCGAATTCGTCGCCGGCATGCGCGAGGAATTCGTCATCGCCTCGAAATACACCGGCGGCGCCCGGGCAGACGCGGGGCTGGGAACCACCGGCAACAACCGCAAATCCATGGTCCAGGCGGTCGAGGCGACGCTTAAGCGGCTCAAGACGGACCGGATAGACATCTATTGGGTCCATTATCCCGACGGCGGCACGCCCATCGACGAAATCGCGCGCGGCCTCGATGATCTCGTGAGAGCGGGGAAGATCGTCTATGCCGGGCTGTCCAATTTTCCCGCGTGGCGGACGGCGCGGGCCGCGACGCTGGCCGAACTTCGCG
>CAXSHP010000023.1:0-12466 GCA_964236935.1 uncultured Sphingomonadaceae bacterium | reverse complement strand
GATCGCCGGCGTTCAGCTCGAATATAGTCTGGTGGAACGAACCGCCGAGCGCGAGATGATACCGATGGCGGAAGCCTACGGGATGGCGGTCGTCGCGTGGGGCGTTTACGGCGGCGGCCTGCTGACGGGCAAGTACCGGCGCGGCGAGGAAGGCCGCGTGCAGACCATGGGCGCATTCGCGCATAGCGAGGACAATAAGCAGCGGAGCCTCATTCTCGACTCGGTCGAAGCGATCGCAGCCGAGCTCGGCGTAAGCCAGGGCCAGGTCGCCATCGCGTGGGTCAACCAGCGTGGCGTCATTCCCATTCTCGGTCCGCGCTCGCGCGAGCACGTCGACGACGCCTTGCGCGCGCTCGATCTGGTCTTGAGCGACGAGCAGATGCGCCGGCTGACCGAAGCAAGCGCGATCTCGCTTGGCTATCCTTACGATATGCTGATTTCCGAAGTAGAGCGCAAGAAGCTGCACGATCCCAAGCTGGCAGCGATAATAACGTCGCAAGCTGTCCGCTAGGTGGCGGATATCGGCGACATGGCGATGCCTGCCTCGCGGCTCCGCTCTTCCCGAGACGTCGCGCGCGCGCGGCCGGGGCGATGACCATCGCTGGGCCGAGCACGCCGGCCGCTGCGCGCGCGCTGCCTCGCTCGCGTGTCCCAAATACGGCCCTGCTCGGCCTGGGGATGGTCGCGCTGCTGAGCCAGGGTCTGCTGCCGATCCTCCTTGGCTATCTCGGAACGGCGGGTCGATTGTCGTCGGCCGGCCTGGGCGAGGCTGCCGCGCTCGAGAGCTATGCGCTCACCTTCGCCTCGGCATTTGCCGGCCTGGCGCTGGCGCCGAAGAACCTTCGGGCGATCGGCATTGCGAGTGCGATCGGGCTGGTGACAGCCAATCTGGCGCTGCCGTTGCTGACCAGCGAAGCGCAGATCCTCATGGCACGCTGCTTGGCCGGGATCGTCGAAGGCCTGCTGTTCTGGATTGCCCTCGAAGCGATCGCGCGCTTCGATTTGTCGGAGCGCGCGGCCGCTGCGATGAACACGGCCACGTTGCTGTCCGCGCTGGGAGCGGCGAATCTGATCAACTGGCTGATCCTGCCGCGTTTCGGCATCGACGGCGCGTTCATTCTGCTGGCGGCGATGAGCGGCGCCGGCATCCTGTTCTCCTGCCTGATTCCCAATGCGCTGGCGCGTGCGTCGCATCGCGGCGAAGAGCTCGTCATGCCGACGACTGCGGGTTGGCTCGCGCTGCTGGCGATCGGCTTGTTCAATGCGGCGGGCATGGGTTTCGCCATCTATCTCGTCCCCCTGGCGGCGCAAAGCGGGCTCAGCGTCTCGGTCGCGGGGGAGGCTCTCACCGTATTGATCGGCGGACAGCTGGCCGGTTCCGCTATCGCCACTTTGGTTGCCGGGCGGGTCAAGCCCTTTGCCATGTTGATGTGCTCGGCTGCGGCCTATGCCGTGACGTGGCCGTTCTACGCCGCTCATCTTTCCTCGTCGGCGTTTATCTTCCTCGCGGGTTCGCTGGGCGTGATCACGTTCTTCGCGTTTCCCTTCCAGTTTCCGTTCGCCGCCGATGCCGATCCCGGCAGCCGCACGATCGTATTGGCAGGGCCGGCCTGCATGCTTGGCGCGTCGACCGGGCCGCTGTTTTCCGCGTGGACCGTCGACGCCTTCGGCCTCGGCGGAATTCTCTATCTCGGCTTCGCGCTGCTGCTGGCCTCCGTTCTTCTGATCGTAGGGCTGCATGTTGCCCGCGCGGCAGCGACCGGCCGATCAGCGGCCATGTCCAAATGATCATCTCGATATATTGCGAAGGGAATAAGTAATCATGAGTCAATCGACGTTGACCGACGAACGCATTGCCCAGCTTGAACAGGAACTGCGCGCCAAGGGCGTGGAATATTGTGTCGGTGCGTTCGTGGATATCCACGGTATCCCAAAAGCCAAGGTCGTTCCGATCGGACACCTCCACCAGATGGCGCACGGATCGGAACGCTACACCGGCTACGCGCTCGACGGCTTGGGCCAACGGCCGAATGACGACGAAATCACTTCGGTCCCCGATCTGGACCATGTCATCCAGCTTCCCTGGGAACCCAAGATCGCGTGGATGCCTGCGGACAACGCGCTGAAGGGCGAGCCCTATCCGTTGAACACGCGCGTGTTGCTGAAGAAGGTGCAGGCGCAGGCGGCCGAGCTCGGCTACGGTCTGAACCTCGGTATCGAGTGCGAGATCTATCTCCTGAAGAAGGAGGCCGACGGCACCCTGTCCATTCCTGACGCGGACGATAATTTGATCAAGCCATGCTATGATCTCCGCGGGTTCTTCGACGGGTTCGAATGGCTGCACAAAGTGTCGTCGACCATAAATGCACTGGGCTGGGATCTATATTCTCTCGATCACGAAGACGGGAACAGCCAATTCGAATTCGATTTCAATTATGCCGACGCTCTCACGACCTGCGATCGCCTGATCTTCTTTCGCTACATGGCGAAGCATTATGCCAAGGAGCAGGGGCTCATCGCGACGATGATGCCCAAACCGTTCGCGAACCGGACCGGCACGGGCGCCCATTTCAATATGTCGCTATATGATTTGAAGACCGGCGAGAATCTGTTCCAATGCGATCCGAAGCAGGATCCGCACGGCATCGGCCTGTCGCCATTGGGCTATAATTTCATTGCCGGCATCCTGCGTCACGGGCCTGCGCTCTGCGCGGCGTTCGCACCGACGGTCAACAGCTACAAACGTCTCGTGCGGCAGGGTGCGATGTCGACTTTCTCCTGGGCGCCGGTGTTCAATTCCTACGGGTCGAATAATCGGACCAACTCGATCCGCGTGCCCGCAGGCGGCGGCCGCTGCGAATCGCGCAACGCCGACGGCGCCGTGAACCCCTATCTGGCGGCCGCCCTGGCGCTGGCAGCGGGGCTGGAAGGGGTGCGCGAGAAGCTCGATCCGGGCAAGCCCAACGAAGACAATCTGTACGAGATCTCCGAACAGGATCGCATGAAACGGGGGATCGGTTTCCTGCCGCAGACGCTGCAGAGCGCGGTGCAGGCCTTCGCCGACGATCCGTTCATCGAAGCGACGCTCGGCGCCGAACTGCGCAACGAGTTCATCCGCTATAAGACCGAGGAATGGGAAGGCTACCATCTTGCCGTCAGCCAATGGGAAGTCGAGCGGTACAGCCATCTGTTTTAGAGCCTGATGACTTTAGGTTGCATCGCTTGTTCCCCCGCGCAGGCGGGGGTCCAGACCAGGCCAAGACTGTTTGTTGGGGGGCTGGACCCCCGCCTTCGCGGGGGAACGATTCAAGCTGGTGTCATCCGCTCTAGCTGTTTGGTCCGGAGGTTGATGGTGCGGGTTGAACTGGTTTGCCAACGCGCCGGCGACCGATCAACGCGCAGCGCGCACGCGTTCGGCGATGCGTCGCGCCGATCGTTTGCGCCACCAGATCCAGATACCGGTGACGCTCAGCATGGCGATGCCGAGCCCGACCAGGGTCAGCACGAGCTGCAGCGCACGGCCGAGGACGCCGGCCGTATGGACGTCGCCGAGCCAGGCGGTGACGGTGGTCCCGGCGTCGACGCCGGTGGGGAGGTCGAGCGCGAGCACGCGTCCGCTGTCGCCATCGAGCCGCAGCTGGGTGTTGCCGAGCCGGCCCGGATCGCGATCGCTCTTCACCCGGTAGGAGTAAGCGTGGCTGCCGGGATCGTAGAACATGAGCCGTTCGGAGCGGACGACGAAGCGGTGCCGATGCGCCAGCATGGCCAGCTCGCGCCGAGCCGCCGCATGCGCCTGCCGCCAGCCGAGCCGTGGCGGTACGCGAGGATCGGCGGCGCGCGCGGCGGGCGGCTCCGCCGCCGCCCCGAACAGCGCGTCCATTACCGGGCGATAGACTTGCGGGAGGTTGAACCCGACACTCGACCACGCGAGCACGAACAGCATCGCCCAGAGCCACAGGCCGCCGGCGCGATGGAGATCGAACAGGAGCTTGAACGGCGCGGACCAGCGGCGGATCGTCCACGCCCGCCGCCAGCGTAGGAGCCAGCCGGAAGGCGACCGCCGCTCGCGCGAGCGTGCCGGAAACGTCAGATAGGCGCCGACGAAGCAGTCGATCGTCCACAGCAGCGCCACGGCTCCGAGGATCAGCGTACCGGTATCGCCCAGCGCGAGCGACTGGTGCAGATCGTAGACGAACGGCATCAGGTTGACCGCGCCCTCGCGGAGATCGCCATGCCGCCGGCTCCCCAGCAGCCGGCCGGTCGATGGGTCGAGCGCAATCTCGTCGTCGTGCGGCGCCGGGCCGCCGGGCCGGGCAGCGAGCGAGAACAACGCGGGCTGGTCGGCCCGCCGCGCGAAGTCGACGCCATCGATCGCATAGCCCGGCGCCGCCCGCTCGGCCGCTTCGCGCAGCGCGAACGGATCGAGCGCCGGACGCGACGAGCGCGCGGGCGGCAGCACGAACAGCGCCGGCGCGAACACACGCTCGAGCTCGTCGTTCCAGGCGATCAGGGCGCCGGTCGACCCGGCGAGCGTCAGGAACAGCGCGAGCCCCAGTCCGACGTAGCGGTGGACGACGGTGGCGATCCGGCGGGGTCGGCTCATCGCCGCCGCATAGCGCGCGACGCTCAGAGCGTCACGCGGCCGCCGATCGTCGCGCGGCGCAGCTCCGCGCGGCTGAAGCCGAGGTTGACCGGCTCGTACACGCGCGTGTCGAACAGGTTGGTGATGTTCGCCTGGAGCCGGAACCGGGGACTGACATCCCAATAGGCGCCGAGATCGACGCGCGTGCTCGACGGCAGATTGCGGAACCCGTCCGCGAATGGACCGGCGAAGAAGTTCGAGAAATAATCGCGCGTCGGCCGGCGGCTGACGTAGTAGATGCCGCTCGACACCGAGACCTGCTCCAGCCCGAGCGGCTTGAGCCCCACCTTGGCGAACAGGCTCGCGCTGTTCCGGGGCGCCTCGGGGAGCTTGCTGCCTTCGGGAATGCCGTTGACGGCGACATCGCTCCGGGTGACCTTGCCGTCGAGATAGCTGTAGGTCGCGAGCAGATCGAGCCAGTCGGCCGGCTTGCCGCTGACCTCCGCCTCCGCGCCCCGTACGCGCTGCTCGCCGATCGCGATCGAACGGGAGCAGTCCGGGAAGGCGGGATCGCAGTCGGCGATGTTGCGGCGCGTGATCTGGAACGCCGAGAGCGAGACGGCAAGCTTTCCGGGATCGAGCAGCTCCTGCCGCAGCCCCAGTTCATATTGCGTACCGCGCTCCGGCGGGAGCAGATGGTCAGCGCGGTCGAGCGAGACGTTCGGATTGAACGAGCGCGACCAGGAGACGAACAGCGTCGAGCGGTCGGTCGGCTGCCAGGCGAGCCCGAGCCGGGGCGACAGCGCCTTCTTGTGCGCGCTGCCGAGATTGGCGACGACCGGATCGTCGGGACAGCCGGGCAGCGTCAGATCGCAGGAGGCGCTGGCGGAGGCGGTGTCGTCGTGGCGGACGCCGGCGAGCAGCCGGAAACGCCCGAGGCTGACGAAATCCTGAAGGTAGAACGCCTTTGTCCTGATCCTGTTGTTGAAATATTGCGTCAGCCCGAGCACCGGGCGGGCCGCGCCGTAGACCGGATCGACCAGATCGAGCGATCCGATCGGCGCGCCGTCGCAGCAGGAGCCGCCGCTGTTCTCGTGGCTGTATTCGAAGCCGGCGAGCAGCTTGTGCGAGATCGGACCGAAAGCGAAGTTCCAGCGCACTTCGCTCTGGCTGACCCAGTAGCGCGTCTTGCCCAGGCCCCGCCGCGCGCTGCGGTTAAGCACGTCCGGCGAGGCGAAGAGATCGCCGTCATACTGGTAGAAGGCGCTGTCATAATCTTTTTCGCGATAATTCTGATAGTTGACGCCCTCGCGCAGCGTCAGGCCCGGTGCGATCGTCCAGCTCGCGTCCAGATGCGCGCCGTAGCCGCTATTCTCGTTACGGTCCCACCGCTCGCCGAGCTTGAAGCGCTTCGGGAAATCGAGAAAGCGCGTCAGGTCGGGATAGGTCGTCGCCTCGCGCGAGGGCTGGACGGCGTGGAAATAATTGCCCTCGGCGAGGATCGAGACGCTCGGTGCCGGGTGCCAGCGCAGTGACTGCATCGCGAACCGCTCGTGGATGTCGCGGAAGGCGTTCTGCACCTTCTCGTCGGTGAGCGCGAGGTTGGTGCGGCTCTCGAGCGTATCGGTGAGGCGGACATTGCCGTCGATCGTCGCGCGGCCGTAGGCCGGCACGCCGCCGATCGCCTCGATGACGAGGAAGTCGTCGCGCACAGGGGTCTTGGTGACGACGTTGACGAGCCCCGACAACGCGCCCGAGGCGCCATAGAGCACGGAGGCCGGCCCTTTGAGGAACTCGACCCGGTCGACCGCCTGCGGATCGAATCCGGCGGAGAAGTTCTCCTCGCGGAAACCGTTGACTGACACCACCGAGCCGTTGCCGCCCTGCAGGCCGCGGATCGTGAAATCGATCGTGAACGCGCCCGAGCCGCTCGCCCGGCTGCGGACGCCGGCGACATTGTCGGCGAGGTCGCGCAGGTTTCGTACCTGGCGGTCTTCGATCAGCGCGCTGGTGACGACGCTGATCGAGAGCGGCAGATCCTTGATCGCCGCGTCGATGCGCGCGCCGCCCGACGAGACGTCGCTGCGGTAGACGCTGCCGGTCACGACGATGTCGGACATCGTCGACCGATCCGAATTCGTCGCCTCGGGTTGTGCGACCGGGCTGGGCTCGGCCGCCAGGCACGGCGCGGCCAGCGCGAACGCCACCGGCGTAAAGATCATCGTCCGGCGCATGCCAACCCCCCAAGCCGCGCGCGCTGTATTGCGACTTGCTCGCATTAGCAAGCGGGAAAATCTCAGCCGTCTGGGGTCGGGGGGATGCGAAGATCATTTTCGGCGGCGATCGCGACCGCCACGCGTGGCAACGTCGATAGGCCGCTATGATTCGGCTAACGCGCCGACCGTCGCCAGGCGGCGTCAGGAGTTCACCGTCAGCAACATGCCGGTTGCGGGATGACAACCGACATATTCGAGAAACTGTTCGTCGGCTTTCACCACCACGACCTCGTGGTAGAGCCGAAGATCGAGTTTTCCGTGCAGCGCCTGCACCATATCCATGAACCCGCCGAAGATGGCGACGTGCGTTGGATGGCTCTCCGCCCAGGCTTCCAGCCGTTCGAGCGAGCGCCAGTAACCGAGCCCGAAGGAACGCCTGCACGGCGTGCCCCGATCATCGAGCTGCATCATATAGCGATTCGCGTAGCAGCCGATCCCGCTCCCCTGCGTGCTGAGGAATTCCATGCCGGCGCGCAGCGTGGGCCCCATTTCCGTCCGGTAGAGGTCGAGTTCCTCGCCCGCGACCCTCGACCAGTCCTGCCCCGACCGGATGATCGCGATATTGTCATGGCCAGCCACGCGGACGCGCGTCGATCGGGCCGGCGCGGCGACGCCGAGTTCGCCGGCCGGTGAAAGTTCGTCGAACTGCGCCGCCGGCAGGCGATCGCGCATCGAACCCCAATAGGAATGCTCCTGAATGTCATGCTCGCTGCGTGTGCCAAACACCCGGGCGATGCCGTCGAGCTGGTCCGCGCTGCTGATCAGCGTCTCGAGGTGGGTCGTGCGAGGCCAGAAGACCTCGCGGAACAGGCCGGCGCGATCGGTTTCACGATCGGGCGATTCCCACCAGCCCTTCACCGCAGGAGCTTCGGCAAAGCGCTGATAGCTGCCGAGATCGGTCCAGTAAGCGATCTGGATGAGATTCTCGTAGCCGGAGGGATCGACGAAATGGGCGCGCTCGATCGCGTCCGCCCCGTGCTCCGCTGCCAGTTGCCGGGAGATGGCCGCGATCGCCGACTCCGCTGCGGCCGCCTCGGGCGCGCGCCATTGGACCCCGAAATAGCCCATCACCACGCGCTCGGTGGCGGGATCGCTCCACGCCGTCCAAGCCGGGACCGGCGGCTGGAAGTCGTCTTCGAAGCCCTTGGGGCGGGAGCGCGGACAGCGCAGATGCGGTGCGATTGCCGATTCCATGGGCGGTCTCGATTCCTGGCAGGGGCTACAGAACGATTTGGCTGTCCTCGTCGGATCGGGCGGGCGCCCCCGCGGCGGCCGGGGTCGCGAAAATCGCGCTATGATCCCGGTGCGACGAGCCGCCGTCGAGCCGCTCGACGCGTGCCGTCGCGGTCGGGTTGAACAGCAGCCGCGCGACGTCGGGACGCGCGTAATGGCCGGTCGGATCGGCGGCCGCCTTGGCGTAGGCGATCATCGACAGGTCGATGTCGGCATAGACCAGGCCCTCGGCGGTCGGGGCCAGCGGCGCCGCGATAGGCGCGCCATCGGGTCCGTAGATCATCGCATGCCCTCCGCCGACGCGCAGCAGATCGCGTTTGGTTTCGGTGTCGCACAGCATTTCCACCATCTCCGGCGAGACGACCGCGCACGGGGCGACGACGAAGCATTGGCCTTCGGCCGCATAAACCTGGCTGACCGCGCTGTTGAGCTCGGGGCCGAGCGCGAACGCCTTGCCGGTGTAGAGCGAAAAGCTCGGCCACGCCCCGACATGGATCTGCTCGTCCTGCGCATACATGGCATATTTCGTCAGCGGATTGAGATGCTCCCAGCAGCACAACGATCCGATCCGGCCGAGCTCGGTTTCGACGACCCGGATGTCGCTGCCGTCGCCCTCGCCGAAGATCGTTCGCTCGACGTGCGTCGCCTTGAGCTTGCGGCGGGCCTGGACGACCTGGCCCGTGCCGTCGATGAGCAACTGCGCGATATACAGGCTGCCCCCGCACCGCTCGCTGTAGCCGAGATCGACCCAGATATCGTTGGCCGCCGCCGCCGCCGCGATGCGTTGCGCCTCGGGGCCGTCCGCCGTCATGCAATTTTCGAAGTGCCGCCCGACGAACTGCATGCCCCAGGCGGGAGAATCGAGCCACGCCCAGAACGGGTATCCCGGCAGCCAGCATTCCGGAAACGCGATCAGCTTCGCCCCCGCTTCCGCCGCCTCCTTGATCAGGGCGATGGTCTTTTCCACGCCCTGCGCGAGATCCAGGAATGCCGGCGCCGCTTGCACCGCCGCCACCTTGAAAATGTTCTGCGACATGTTTTCCCATTCATGTGATGCGTGCACGACGTTCGCCATGGAACGCGTTGCCGCCATCATCGGGCAAGGTCGCGGGGCCGTCTTTGCCGCAAGGGTATCTGCGTTTGTTTCGGGCGGCACTCGCGCGCCGGGCCGGGATTGACTCGCGAAGCCTCCGGTCGCACCCATCGCCATTATCGCGCGGGGACCGGCAGGTGGAGAAAGCGCTCACGACGGACGCTTTGGCCGAAAAGGATCGGCTGCCCTACTGGCGCGACGTGGTGTGCGCCACGTTCGTCGAGCTCGAGTGCGACGGCACCGGCGCGGACGATTTCTTCGGATCGATGGCGAACAGCGCGATCGGCGACATCCAGATCTCCGCGGTGAGGTCGACATCGCAGATCGTGTCGCGCACCCGGTCGAAGATCGCGGCATCGGACCATGATTACTTCCTCCTCAGCCTGCAGACCCAGGGCAACGGCATCCTCGAGCAAAGCGGGCGCGCCGCGCTGCTCGGACCGGGTGATTTCGCGCTGTACGACACGACGCGGCCTTATGATCTTCGATTCGACGGCCCGTTCAGCCAACTGGTTCTCCGTCTGCCGCGGGAGATCGTGGCGGGCCGGCTGGCGGAGGCGGAGCGCTGCACCGCGCTGCGCATCGCCGGCAACCTCGGGACGGGGAGGCTGGCTTCGATGTTCATCCGCCAACTCCACGCCGAGATCGACGATATCGATCCGATCAGCGTCGCGCGGCTGCACGCCAGCACCGTCGATCTCATGGCCACGGCGCTGGCGGAACAGGGTGGGGTCGGCGGCACCTCGACCGAATCCCACGTTCTCCTGCGGCGACGCGTCAGCGCGTTCATCGACGACCATCTCGGCGATCCCCATCTCACCTGCGAGCTGATCGCGTCCGCCCATCGCATTTCAGAGCGATACCTGCGCAAAATCTTCGAAACTTCCTCGCAGAGCGTATCCGAGCTCATCTGGGCGCGCCGGCTCGACCAGGCGAAGCGCGACCTCGCCGATCCCTTGCACCGCCATGTCGCCGTCACGGCGATCGGCTATGACGTCGGCTACAAGGATTCGGCCCATTTCAGCCGTTCCTTCAAGGCGAAGTTCGGGCTGACCCCGCGTGAATACCGAATAGCCGCGACCCAATCCCGGCAATAGACCTTCCCCGGGGAACTGTACCGCAGGAACACGACGGGCTGTGGGATCATTTCCCGACCGCGGCAGCTGTCGTATTGCCTGCGCGGGGCAGCGTGCTAGGATACAATGTCTCCCGCCGCTCGAAAGTCCCCATCATGCTTCGCTTCACGTTCGGCCCGTTCGCGGCGCTGCTGCTCGCGGCCACCTCCTTGTCCGCGCAGCCGAGCAAGCCCGCGCCCGTCGCCGAGCTGGTCAAGGCGGTGAACATTCCGCACGAATCGTTCACCCTCGCCAACGGGCTGCGCGTCGTTGTCTCGACCGACCGCAAGGCGCCGGTGGTCGCGGTGTCGATCTGGTATCATGTCGGCTCGAAGGACGAGCCGCCGGGCAAGGCGGGCTTCGCGCACCTGTTCGAGCATCTGATGTTCAACGGCTCGGAGCATTCGCCCGGCGATTATTTCGAGCCGCTCCAGCAGATCGGCGCGACCGATTACAACGGCACCACCTCGTTCGATCGCACCAATTATTTCGAGACGGTGCCGACCCCCGCGCTCGAGCGCGTGCTGTTCCTCGAGAGCGACCGCATGGGGCATCTGCTCGGCGGGATCGATCAGACCAAGCTCGACAACCAGCGCGGCGTGGTCGAGAACGAGAAGCGCCAGGGCGACAACGAGCCATACGGGCTCGAGGAATATGCCCGGCTCGACGCGCTGTTCCCCCAGAACCATCCGTATCATCATCCGACGATCGGATCGGTCACCGATCTCGACAAGGCCAGCCTCGCCGACGTCAAGAGCTGGTTCCGCGCCAAATACGGCCCGAACAATGCGGTGCTGGTGCTCGCCGGCGACATCGACGCGGCGACCGCGCGGCCGCTGGTCGAGAAATATTTCGGCGATATCCCGCGCGGCCCCACGGTCGTGCCGATCGCCGCCGACGTGCCGACGCTGGCGGCGCCCAAGGCCGAGACGATCTACGATCGCGTCGCGGCCACCCGGCTCTATCGCAGCTGGGTCGTCCCTGGGCTGACCGATGCCGGGATCGTCCCGCTGGACGTCGCGGTGAGCGTGCTCGGCGGGCTGTCGAGCTCGCGCCTCGACAATGCGCTGGTGCGCGGCGAGAAGCTCGCCGTGTCGGTCAGCGCCGGGATCGAGGCGCAGGAGAAGGTCGGCATGGTCGAGGTGTCGGCCGATGTCCGCCCCGGCGTCGATCCGGCGCTGGTCGGCAAGCGGCTCGACGCGATCATCGCCGATTTCCTCACGCAGGGCCCGACCGCCGACGAGGTTTCCCGCGTCGTCACCCGCGAGGTGTCGGGGCGGATCCGCGGGCTCGAGTCGGTCGGCGGGTTCGGCGGCAAGGCAGTCACCCTCGCGCAGGGCACGCTCTACGCCAACGATCCCGATTTCTTCCGCAAGCAGCTCGATGCCTATGCCGCGGTGACCCCGGCGCAGGCGCTCGCCGCCGCGCGCAAATGGCTGTCGCGGCCGGTCTACGCGCTGACCATCGCGCCCGGCGCGCGCCGCCCCGCCGATCAGGCGCGCGCGGCCGAGATCAGCGGGGTCGCCCCGCCGATCGTCGAGACCGCCACCGCCGCGACGACGAGCCCGGCCGGCACGCTCGATCGCTCGAAGCTGCCCGCGGTCGGCACCTTCGCCGCGCTCGATTTCCCCGACGTCACCCACGATCGCCTGTCGAACGGGATCGAGCTGATCTATGCGCGGCGCGATGCCGTGCCGGTGACGCGCGTCGCGATCAGCTTCGATGCGGGCAACGCCGCCGATCCCAAGGGCGCGCTCGGCACGCAATCGCTGATGCTCGCCTTGCTCGACGAGGGCACGACGACGCGCAGCTCGATCGAGATCGCCGAGGAGGAGGAGCGGCTCGGCGCGGGGATCGGCGTCGGCGCGTCGATGGATCGCACCACCGCGACGCTGAACGCGTTGAGCGCCAATCTCGCGCCGTCGCTCGATCTGCTCGCCGATATCGTGCGCAACCCCGCCTTCGCCCCGGCCGAGGTCGAGCGGCTGCGCGGCCAGCAGCTCGCGCGCATCGCCGCCGAGATGACCGAGCCGAGCGGCCTCGCCCAGCGCGCGCTGCCGCCGCTGTTGTACGGCGCCGGCCATCCCTATGGCGTGCCGTTCAGCGGGACCGGCGATCCGGCCGTGGTGGCCAAGCTCACGCGCGCCGATCTGCTCGGCTTCGGCCA
>CAXSHP010000022.1:0-22721 GCA_964236935.1 uncultured Sphingomonadaceae bacterium | reverse complement strand
TGGCATCGCGCTGCCAGTCGTCGCGCTGGCGCCGCACCTCGCTGATCTCGGCAGCACCATGGCGCTCGGCGAGCAACCGGAAGGCAGCTCCCGCCTCGATTGCCTGGAGCTGCTGCGCGTCCCCGACGAGCACGACCTTGGCGCCGGCCTGCTCGGCATGCGACAGGACCCGCTCCATCTGCCGCGAGCCGATCATGCCCGCCTCGTCGATGACGAGCACGTCATGCGGGCCGAGCCGATCGCGGTCGCGCGCCCAGGCATGCTCAAGGCTGGCGATGGTGCGCGAGGCGATGCCCGAGCCCTGCTCAAGATTCTCGGCCGCGATGCCCGACAAAGCAGCGCCGCGCACACTGTAGCCCTCCGTCTCCCACGCCTCGCGTGCGACGCCGAGCATCGCCGACTTGCCGGTACCGGCATAGCCGATGACGATGCCAAGATCGCGGCCCTCGGTGACTTGCGCGAACGCGACGCGCTGCTCCGCCGACAGGATCAGCCCGCGTCGCTCGGCCGCAACCACGGCGCGCTCACACGCGCGCGCCCCGACGCGATGTCGCTCGCGCTCCGCCATTATCGTGGTGGCGTGCTCCAGCCGCTGCTCGGTCTCGATCATCGCGCGACTGGTGAACCGCGCCTCGCCACGTCCATCTTCACCGAGCGCGACCAGCTCGGGTGAGGCGCGCACCGCGCCGATCACGCGATCGAACTGCTCCTTGTCGTCGCTATGGCGATGCACGAACATCGCCAGGTCGCGATGCGTGAACGTCGCCTGCGTGCGCGTGATTGCATCGAGCGCGACGGTGGGTTCTGCGATGATCCGCTCGCCATTCCTGCGTGCAATGTCGCGGTGCTCATCAAGCCGCTCGGACTCGAACCCCTGCGCCGCCATGCGTGCCGCGGCCGGCCCGATCTTGTTCTGTGGCTCTAACTCGATGCCCTGCGCTTCGAACGAACGGTGATCGATCCGCGCATCGATATCGAGTTCGGCCATCCTCCTATTGGCATGGTCCGCCCAGGCTTCGCGCCATTGCTGGACGCACGCGGTGCGATTCCAGTCGCGGACCTTGTGACCAAAGCCGTCTTCGCCCACCTCGCGCATGGTTAGCATCACGTGTGCATGCGGCTTCGCCAGGCCGTCTGCACCAATATCCCAATGCACGTTCAGGTCGGCGATCATCCCGCGCGCGACGAACTGATCGGCGACGAAGTCGCGAGCCAGCGCAATCCCCTGGTCCTGGTTAAGCTCACGCGGAATGGCGAACTCGATCTCGCGCGCCAACTGCGCGTCGATGCGCTTCTCGCCCGCTTCGACCGCGTTCCACAACGCCGCCCGATCGGAAAGCCGCTCGGGCGCGCCGTCCGGCAGCATCACCTCCGAATGGACGACACCGGCCTTATTGGAGAAGTCGTGGTCGCGCTCAAGTCGCTGGTCGTGCAACCGCGACGCCGAGCGGTACGCCGCAGCGGCGAGTGCGCTCGCGCCGCTACCGCGGCCGATGACCTTTGCCGAGAAATGATAGATCGCCATGGCGGCAATCCATCTACACTACACAAGCGACGTCGGCACGACGTATAAGCGCGCCCTCGAAAATATTCATCTTTCTCGGGACTGACTCATCCCAGCATGTGCCAGGCTATTCAATTTATCGACCACTTCGATATCTTGGCAAGAGTGATCATACACTCGGAGCAGGAATCGATGCGCAGGCCACGGGACTTCGATGCTGAACTCAAGGCGCTCAACGGCAAAGCAATGCTGCTCAGGGAGCGCAAGCTGCATCAGCTCGGCGAGCTGGTCATCGCTACCGGCGCTGATGCGCTCGATGCGGAAATGCCGGCCGGTTCGATGCTCGCTACCATCGGTGCCAGCGATGCCGGCGCAAAGGAGGCGTGGCGCGCGAAGGGCGCCGCATTCGAGACGTTCGTCACGATGGAGGATGAGACCGGGGTGGCCAATGGCATCCTCTGGCCCGGTAAGTTCGAGATCTACCGCCGCCCGGTCATGTCCGCGTCTCGAAAGCGATCTCCATCAAAAGTAGGATTGAACGGGCGCCGATGAAGCTGAATACAAATTTATATCATCAATTCGGAGGGTAGAATGCATCCAATCCATCTTCCACATACGGCGACGCCCGAGCAAGCCGAGGCCTGCCTGCGTGAACATGGCTATGTCATCATTGACGATCTTGTCTCACCCGAGATGATGGACCAAATCCAGATAGAGCTCGAACCTTATATGCAGGCCACGCCGTTCGGGGGCGATACCATCCTCGGCAAGCTCACCCGCCGAACCGGTGCGCTAATCGCGCGATCGCCGACCAGCCGCGAACTCATCCTCAACAAGACCACCCTCGATACCGCTCGGCGGTTCCTTTCGCATGCTTCGACAATCCAGATGCATATGACGCAGATCATCTCACTCTATCCCGATTCGCCTGCGCAGATGATCCATCAGGACGAGGCCGTCTGGGATCTCTATCCTTTTCCCCTGAATTATGACGTCCAGTGCCAGACGCTTTGGGCAATGACCGATTATACCGAGGAGATGGGCGCCACCCGGCTGCTGCCCGGTACCCACAAGGCCGGAAGGGGCCTGAAGTTCGATGTCAAGGACAGTATCCCCGCCGTCATGCGCAAGGGTTCGGTCCTTCTGTACACAGGCAAGATCTACCATGGCTCCGGACACAACCGATCCGACAAGGTGCGGCGCGCCGTCAATTTGACCTATACGGTAGGCTGGGTCAGGCAGGAGGAAAATCAATATTTATCCTGCCCGCTGGAGATCGTCAAAACCCTGCCTGAGGAATTGCAACGCCTGATGGGCTATCAGTGTGGCGCTTTCTCTCTTGGTTATGTCAATGACTACGAAGACCCGATGATACTTCTCAATGGGACCACCGAGAAGAAGACCATCGGTGTCGAATATCTTGGCGAAACCGGTATGACGGACGCGAAGGCCGAGTTTCTTGCTGGCAAGGATTGAGGGCGATGATCATCGAACGCAAATGCCCCGACGTCGGTGCGCTCGGTAAGGACGTCTACGAAGAATTTGCCTTTTCGCAGACCGTGCGGGCGGGAAACATCGTTTTTTTCGCTGGGATCGCACCGCTACAAGGGGATATGGCGTCAATCAGGCTGATCGGTGAAAATGATATCGCCGAACAGCTTCGCTTCTGCCTTAAAGTCATCGATGCGCTCCTCGCCGTCGAAGGTCTTGGGCGCGAGCATCTGGTTTCCTGGACGATTTACACCACCAGCATTACGGCATTAGCGCCGGCGATGCCTCCCATCGTCAAAGCGTGGGTCGGCAACCATCCCCCGGCCAGTTCGATCGTAGAGGTTTCGCGCTTCTTCGATCCCGGTCAATATATCGAAATCGTGCCGATCGCGATCAAAGGCTGAAGTTTTCCATCCTAGAAAGCGACGCCTGCGTCAGTGCGCGGCCGGGGTCAGCCGGAACGGCTCAATGAGCCGGGAGGCGATGGCCGGTCTGTACAGCAGGCTCGAATAACTAGCCCAGGCTAAGTCCCACACAGACCATGATGACCAGGAAGCGCTGGACGGTGTAATCAAGGGTGTCTCCAGTAGAACGATCTCGAAGCGGCATCGCTCATGGACTGATCCAATCGGCAAGTAGGGGCGGTTTCCGCGTCGCTCGGTGAAGAAGCTACGATGCCATGGCGCGATGCCTGCTCAGGCCACGCCCTTCGCAAATCCTCCTTGCGGGGAAGGTTAGCCGCTCCTTGGCGGGCCGCCGTCGCAGCCAGTCAATCCGAAGATGGATTGCAAGCATTGCCGAACTTGGCAGACTTTCGGCAGTACCCACTTGAAGAGCAAGCTTGTGCCTACATCGACCTGTGTCCACGGGACAAGTGCCGCGATCGGTGACGGCACGAGACGCCGGGCCGGCAATGCTACCGCAACGCGACTTAAATTTTTGAGGAAACTGTGACCCAAGAAACCAGCCGACTCTTCGGGCGCGGGGCTTTATCCCGGGATTCCACGCAGGCGAGCGCCGGGGTACGATCCAGTCATTCAAGACCAACGATCTAAGACTAAGTATAAGGGCGTGAACGATGCATGATGTGGTTATCGTCGGCGCCGGCTTCGCGGGACTTTATGCGCTTCATCGGCTCCGCGGCCAAGGGCTGGATGCGATCATCGTCGAGGCCGGCCCCGAGGTCGGCGGCACTTGGTATTGGAACCGCTATCCAGGCGCGCGTGTCGATATCGAAAGCATCGAATATAGTTACGCCTTCTCGGAAGAATTGCAGCAGGAATGGCGGTGGTCGGAGCGTTACGCCGCGCAGCCAGAGCTTCTCAGATATCTCAAGCACGTCGCGGACCGCTTCGATTTGCGCCGATCGATACGATTTGAAACACGCGTCGCCTCGGCGCGGTTCGATGACGAAGACAATGTTTGGCATCTGATGACGACCGGCGGCGAGGAACTGGATTGCCGTTATTGCGTGCTGGCGACGGGTTTCCTCTCGGCACCCAATCAACCCCAGTTCCCTAGCATGGACGAATTTCGGGGCGAGAGCTATCATACCGCGCACTGGCCGCACGAGCCGATCGATTTTACGGGCAAGCGCGTTGGCGTTATCGGCACCGGTTCGTCGGCGATCCAGGTCATCCCGATCGTCGCCGAGCAGGCCGAGCATCTCACTGTTTTCCAGCGGACCCCGCCTTTCGTGGTACCGCTGCGCAATTGCCCGATGCCGCCGGACTATGAACGGGAGGTCAAGTCCAATTACCGCGAATGGCGCCGGCGCGAGCGCGAGGAATCGAAGGGTGGCTTTATCTCGGTGAACTTCGCGCCAATCACTCCTGTTCGCGAACTCGCCATGGACGTCGGCGAGGAAGAGCGGCTGGCGCTCTACGAGGATCGCTGGCGCTCGGGCGGCCTCGCCCTCGTCCACGTCTATCCCGACATCTTCGTCGACGAGCGGGCGAACGACACTTTGGCCGACTTTCTCCGCGAAAAGATCCGATCGCGCATCGACGACCCCGCGCTTGCCAAGCTGCTGCTCCCCACGGGCTATCCAGCGCTGACCAAACGGCTGTGCGCCGATACCGGTTATTATGAGTCGTTCAACCGATCGAACACCACGTTGGTCGATGTCCGCGGCAAGGCGCTGGCGATTAGCGAGGCCGGCGTGATGGTCGACGAGGATGAATATCCGCTCGATGTGATCATCTATGCCACCGGCTTCGATGCCTTGACGGGCGCGCTCAAGCGCATCGACATCCGCGGACCCGAAGGCGAGGCACTATCCGACCATTGGTTGCACGGTGCGCGCACCGCCTTCGGCATGATGTCAGCCGGTTTCCCCAATATGTTCATGCTGAACGGCCCCGGCAGCCCCTGCGTCATCTTCAATCCGATCCTGCTCGCCGAAGCTCAGGGCGACTGGATTGGCGACTGGATCAGCTATCTCGACCGCAACGGCGTCGCCCGAATTGAACCCAGCACGGAGCTCGAGCAGCAGTGGGTGGATCATTGCACGACGGTGATCCAGGGCACGCTGTTTCCGCGCGCGGCGAGTTGGTACGTAGGAAGCAATATTCCGGGGAAGCCGTCCATCGGGCTCGTCTACTTCGGCAGCGTGCAGGAGTATCGTGCACGCTGCCAGGCCATCCTGCCGTCCGGTTTCGCAGGCTTCGACCTGCATGAGGCGCGACGAGCCGCGCTTTCGATCGAGCCAGCTGGCAGTTGACTCTGAACGACGCTTCGCCGGCAGTCCAAAACGGACTTGGCGTCGGTGACGGAGGGTAAGCCGATACGACCCACGAAGGGGTTGCCCGCCATCTGGCTTGCGGGCTTGGTCAACTTGCCGTTCGGGATGTTCGGAGCGGTGGCGCTGATTACAGTGCCACAATTGCTGGCTGCCAATCACCTACCGGAGATCAAGATTGCCTCGGTCACGGCTGCGGCATTGGTGCCGGGTTTCTGCGGATTTCTGTTCGCCCGATCCTCGACGTGAAGCTTAGCCGGCGCACTTACGCCATCCTCTTCGCATTGCTTACCGCTCTCTTCGCCTTTGCCGCCTTGACAAGCATCGGGCAGGTTAGCCGTCTGCGCGTCTTGCTGGTCGCAGGCTTCCTCTGCTCGAATCTGTACAACAGTTCGATCGGCGGCTGGCTCGGCGGTCTGGTTACTGAGGAGGATGAAGGCCGGCTCGGCGCCTGGTTCTCGATGAGCAGCATCTGCGGATCCGGAACGATGGCGATCCTGGCGATCACCCTGCTGCGCGTCTTGCCATACCGAGGCGGTGCAGCGCTGGTGACGCTGCTCATGCTCCTGCCGCTGCTGATCTTCCGGTGGATACCGGAGCCCGAAGCTGAACGCCGCCTCGCCCGCGAGAGCTTCATGGCACTGTTTCGTGATATCGCAGCCTTGTCGCGTCGGCCTGCCGTGTTGCGGACGCTGATCATATTCTGTCTGCCGGCCGCCTCCTTCGCGTTGACCAATATGCTCGGCGGCTTAGGAGCGGACTTCCGGGCGTCGGAGCGATTCGTCGGGCTGGTCGCCGGGGTCGGCGTGACCTTTGCCGGCGCATTCGGCAGCCTGATCGTGCCGCCGTTGCTGCGGCGCGTGCGTCCGCACAGCCTTTACCTGCTCGTCGGCGGAACGGGTGCGCTGTTCACCCGCTGCCTGCTGCTACTGCCCCGGTCGCCCGCGATCTTAGCGGTGGCGTTGATCATGGAGAATGTTTTTCAGTCGGCCGCCTTCGCCACGGAGAACAAGATCATCTTCAATACGATCGGACCGGGCAACCCGATCGCTGCAACCCAGTATAGCGTGCTGTACGCGGCGACGATGCTGCCGATCGCCTATATGCAGATGATCGATGGACTAGCTTACGGTTACGGCGGCATGGCGGGCAGTTTAGCCAACGACGCCGCCATATCGCTGGCCGCTTGCCTCTTGCTGCTTCCATGGTGCGCCACTGGCGCTGATCGGCCTCGACAGCGTAAAGTATACCTACACGATGAGCGATGGTATTGTGATCACAACTGCGCTTATGGCATATCATGGTATCGAGACGTGGATGCCATACCGGCGCGTAGGATCGGGTGGCGGCCGTGTCCCGTCGTTTTGTCCCGGCCCATGGCAAACGGTGGATGGCGTGAAGCGCGTCATTGTGCAGTCAAGTAGGAGCGAAGATGAAGACGACCGAAATCGAATATGAAATCGACGGCCGGGTCCATCGCGGGTTTTTGGCCGATGGATCGGATGGGAGAAAAGTTCCCGGCGTCCTCGTCTGCCATGACGGTGGCGGCATCGGCGACAATATGCGCGACAACGCGACGGCGATCGCCAAATTGGGGTATATTTCCTTCATTCCAGATATATTTGCCGAGCCGATGCGCGATCTCGATCATATTACGGCGACTATCGGCAACTTGGTCGGTGACCTGCCGTTGTTCCGTCGGCGGGTTCTGGCCGGGCTCGATGTGCTGACCTCGCAAACCCAGGTCGACCACGATAGGCTCGCTGCGGTCGGCTTTTGTTTCGGTGGCGCCACCGCGCTCGAACTTGCGCGGAGCGGCGCGCCGCTCCGTTGCGTCGTTGGCTTCCATTGCCTGCTGGCGACCAGTGCGCCCGAAGATGCCAAGAACATTCAGGCCAAGGTTGCGATCCATGTCGGCGTCGACGATCCGATCGTACCATCAGAGGCGCGTGCGGCGTTCGAACGCGAGATGATCAACGGCGACGTGGACTGGTCGCTGCACGTCTATGGTCGCACCGGCCACAGCTTCAGCGATCCGGACGTCGGATCATTAAACCTGGAGGGCTTCGCGTATAACGAGGCGGTCTATCGTCGCTCTTGGGCGGCGATGCTGCATCTGTTCGACGAATCGCTTGTTTGAGCCGGGTGAGGATGTCCGGCGCGCGCGACAGTAGAGGTGCCAAAGCGATGCCTTTATCCATGCATATTTGAAGAGCGGGCGCGCCTTCCCCCATCGCGTACCAGCAGGGCGAGAGGACGGCCGGCGCAGTGCTGGCAACGGCGTGGACGGGGACGGCGAGATTTGCGCAGGATCGATCACATTCGTGACCGCGATGGCCTGGAATGGGTTCGACAATGATGCCGCGAGCCTGCTGATAATGCCTCATGGAATGCCAGAAGAGCGTAGCCCGATGAAATTGCTATTATTATTTTCCAGATTAGCGATCGATCGCTCCCACGGGCTTGATATTTTTTGCGCAGGCCGACATACTTGTAGTTGGCGACTGATGGCGACAGAGGCCTTGATTACGATTGTCAAGCCTCCCCGAATTGCGAGACGAGTAGCGTTATATCGCGTTTTGGAGGAAAATCGATGCAAAGCGGTACTGATCCATTCTCTGAAGAATTGGTATCGCAGTTAATTTCGTTCGGATCGTCGATCTGCAATGCGGAATCGGCGGTATTCTTCTGGGTTGATGACGATTTTGAGGTCGTCGATCCTGTCACCACCGTTCTTCCGTTCGATTTCATGGACACCTATTACTTGCGAGCTCGCGCCTGCGATCCGATTACAGTGCAGCGAATATTTGAGGATGGGCGCAATCTCGCGATGTTATGCGCGGACCGCGATAGGTTTCCAGGATGGGCCGGCTCGAGCTATCGCCAACATCTGGACAGCCTCGATTTGAGCGACGAGGTCGACATGATCTTCCTCCATGAGGGACGCCCGACCGCTTGCCTTTCTCTCTATCGTCGTGTCGGCGAACCACCGTTCGCCTCGGATCTGCTCGATTGGGAAAATCTCCGACGCTATTTCCAGATCACCATTAAGGCCCATTGGCGCGTTCGTGAAAAGAAAGCTGCGCATCAATTGATCAGCCGTTACGATCTCAAAAGACGCGAAATGGAGGTCCTGCGATTGGTGGGATATGGCAAAGCCAATGCCGAAATCGCCAGCGTCCTGGATATCTCAGTTTCAACGGTAAAAACGCATATCATCAACATCTTCAATAAGATGGGCGTGGAATCACGATCGGCTGCGGCGTCGCGGGTGAGCGCTCTTCAGTTCAGCTGACCTCCGGGCATCAAGGCAGGCATTGGAAGCGTCGATTGGCGATGTCCGGCAATCTGAGAATCCTCGGTGGCGATACCAGCCATATGCAGGTCTCGGAAAAGTTCGGTATGCAGGCGCACTGCTGTGATCACAACATGTGTCTTGTCAAAGAGCCTGACAGACTATATGCTATGATGCGTTAAAAAGGTCTGTGTTCGGCGCGCTGATCCGACTTCGCGCCGCCAGCGTTGATTGCCCCAATCGCTGGAAAGGGGGCGTGCGAATCGGCTTTACCGCGAGGACCCATGCAGCAACGCTTTCGGTTGGGATTGATTGGCTTCGGCGCGGTCGGTCGACTTCATTACGAAGCGTATCTTCAAGCCAAAAAGATAGAGGTCGTGGCAATTTGCGAGACGGCGCCGCACCTGCTCCACGCGCTGTCGCAATCCCCTGATCTGGCGCTTTATTCGTCCGCCGCCGAGATGCTCGAAAAGGAGCGGCTCGACATCGCCTGCGTCTTGACCCCGCCGGGGAGCCACGAGGCGCTGGTTGAACTGGTCGCCGGCCACGGCGTCCATATCTTCTGCGAAAAGCCGCTTGCGCTTTCCGCGGACGCGGCGCGGCGCATGGTCGATACGGCCCACGCTCATGGAGTCCTATTATTCTACGGATCATCGTACCGCTTTCTGCCAGCGGTTCGCGCGGCGCGCGAGCAGATCCTGGCCGGGGCGATCGGCGACGTCCGCTTGATCCGCGAGCAATCGGTGGGCGGCGAGGGTCTTGCGAAGATGGAGGTGATGCGCGCCTCGCATTATCCGCCGGGCGGCCTTGGTGGCTTTGCTATGGGGCTGGCCGATCACGGCGTCCATCTGATCGACGTTATGAGCTGGATGATGAGCAGCGAAATCGTTGACGTCCACGGCCGCGGCAATGTCAGCGGGCGGGCGGCAGGCCCCGAATTTCTGGTAATGACGTTTGGCAATGGCGCGATCGGGCATCTTCTGTATGACGAGGGTTCGTTTCCTACCGAACTGCCAGGCGAAGGCGCGTTCAGCCAGGGCGACGGCTGGGACGCGGACGGCTTTGTCCGCGCCGGAAGTTGGACACGCTTTCCAAGCTATATCCACGTCCACGGCGCCAAGGGCGCGCTCCGAGTCGGCCATTACATCAACCAGCTCGTCCGCACCGATGAGACGGGATCGACTCAGATCCCGCTGAGCGGGCGACCTTCGCCCTATCATTTCGCCGACCAGATCGATGCCTTTGCTACCGACATCGCAGAAGATCGCGCGGCTTCCACACCTGGAGAGGTCGGTGCCGAGGTGCTCGATAAGCTGCTTTCGCTTTATCGCTGATGCAAATGCTGCGGTTCTTGACAGTGTAATACTTGTGATCACCACCATAGCTTTGAGATCGTTCTCGCCTCAGCAAGGGATCGCGTATGACATGGCGGCAACCGCGTTCGGATGGGACGATCGTCACCGGGCTTTTGACTGTTTACCCACAACACTGCGACATGATGGGCCATCTGACGGTCAAGGAGTATGTTGGCTTCTTCGATCAGGCAGCCTGGATGTTCTTCGACGCGATCGGCTATAGGTCGGATTGGCGTGAGAGCCGGTCGCTTGGCTGGGCGGATATCCGCCACACCATGAATTATAAGTCCGAGCTGCGGCTGGGCGAGAGCGCTTATATCGAGAGCACCGTAACCGCGATTGGCATTAAGTCCCTCACGGGCTGCCACGTCCTGCGCCGCACCGCCGATGAAACGCCCTGCGCGACTCTTGAGGCGATCACCGTCCAATTCGACTTGTCATTGCGCGCGGCCGTGCCGCTTGATCCGGCAATCCGGGCGGCTGCGCAGCATTTGCTCGATCTGCGCCTAGCACAACCGGCCGATGGCTGAGCGGCGACCCGTGTCGAGCGCCCTCGCCGACGGTCAGTCTTTGAACTTTGCGTGACGGATCATCGTCCTTGCGCCATCTTCGAGATCCGCGACAAGGGCAATGTGGGCCGCCTTCGCGTTGCCACGCTCCAGAGCGTCGATCAGTCGGTCGTGATGGTCATCGAGCGACACTGTGGCGAGCGCCGGGTCCGGACTCGCAAAATAAGCCGTAAGATAAGGTCCGATCTGCAGCCAGAGCGATTCCAGGATTGGCATAAGCACAGGCGATCCGCTTGCCTCGTAAATGGCGAAATGGAAACGCTGGTTGAAGGCAATATAGGCAGCACCGTCGTCGGCGGCCGCCGCATCGCGCATCTGTAGGTTGATAGCGCGCAGCATTGCGATCATGCTGGCGGTCCCGTGCTTGGCCGCCCGGCCGGCCGCGAAGCCCTCCACATGCTTGCGCACCTCGAGCAGGTCAGCGAAGCGCTGGCGGCTGATGATCGGGATGCCGAACGAACGGTTCGGCAGCATGACCAGCGCGCGCTCGGCGACCAATTGGCGGAGCGCCTCACGCACCGGCATTGGGCTCGTCCCGAGGGCGGCAGCAACCGCCCTTATGGTCAGCGAGCGTCCGGGGGTGAAGGTGCCTCGCATCAGCGCGGCGCGCAGCTCTCGATAGACCCGCTCCTGCAACGTCTCACGAACCTGCGGAGTAAGCACGCTCAGCTCGATATCGCCGGCACTGCCCGATGGGCTGAAAAGCGAGGCCTGCGGCCGCAAAGGATATCCTCCAGCTAAAAGGGGGCGCGGACGCCGCTTCGTCAACGTCCGATGCTAGTAAAATGGAGCTTAACATGCAAATTGACTGCACCCGCCAGCGGGTGATGATCACGGGTGCCGCCAGCGGCATGGGCGCGGTCACGGCGCGGGCTTTCGCCGACGCCGGTGCCCGCGTTTGGATCTGCGATCGATTCCGTCGCGGTCGATCCCTTCGGCGCGGAAACCCCGATATCGGCTGCTACGTGACTGACGTTACAGACGCTAGGCAGATCAGCAGCTTCTTCGAAGCGGCACAACGTGATCTCGGCGGCCTGGACAGCTTCATCAACAACGCGGGCTATTCTGGTCCGACCGCGCCGGTGGAGACATCGCGACCGAGGAGATCGACCAGCTGCTGGCAATTAACGTGCGCGCGCAGTTCATCTGCCTGCGTCACGCGGTAACGTTGCTCAAGGCTGCGGATGGCGGATCCATCGTCAACTTCTCGAGCGCGGCGTGGCGGCTCGGATATCCTTTGCGGTCGGGCTATGCGGCGACGAAATAGGCGGTGATCGGGCTAACTCAATCCTTGGCGATGGAACTTGGCCGGTTTGGGATCCGGGTCAATGCAATGCTGCCCGGATCGGTCGCCGGCGATCGTATGAAAACGGTGATCGCCGCGCGGGCCGAGGCAACCGGCCGGAACGAAGCGGAAGTCGAACGGCAGGAAGCGGCGGCGATGTCACTGGGAGCGCTGATTCCGACGCAGCGGATTGCCAACATGGTCGTCTTCGCGTGTTCGCCGGCCGGCGCATTCATCTCCGGCCAGTCGCTCGGCGTTGACGGAAATCTCGAATCGCTGCGCGGTTGAACTAAGCCTCGACAAAGCGACTATTCCTTATCGAAAACAATGGGGAGAGTGCCTCGTTAACGATCTGCCTTGACAGCGTAGTACGTGTGATCACAGTAATCCACGCAAGCAGCATTGGGCTTCTGAATTTAAGGTGGAAAGGGCGTTTAGTGAATCGGGAAGTGTTCATCACTTGCGCAGTGACCGGGGCCGGCGAAAATGTTCGCAAGAGCGACAAGGTTCCCGTCAGTCCTGAGACGATCGCTGGTGACGTCGTCGCTGCAGCCCGCACCGGCGCGGCGATCGCGCATATTCATGTCCGTGATCCGGCGACGGGAGTCGGCAGCCGCGATACCAAGCTTTATGCAGAGGTAATCGAGCGGGTGCGCGCGTCGGGCGTCGACGTGATCATCAACCTGACGGCCGGGATGGGCGGCGATCTGGTAATCGGCTCGGATGATCCGTTTGCCTTCGGTCCGGACAGCGACCTCGTTAGCCAGACAACCCGGCTCGAGCATGTCGCAGCCCTGCGGCCCGAAATATGCACGCTCGATTGCGGCTCCTACAACGTCGGTCCGGGATCTACTGTCTACGTCAGCACTAGCGACATGATCGAGCAGGGCGCCCGCGACATTCGTGCGCTCGGCGTGAAGCCTGAACTCGAGGTGTTCGAGCTGGGGCACGTCCATCACGCCCAGCAACTGGCTGCGTCCAACGCCTTCGATGAGCCGGTGATGGTCCAGCTCTGCCTGGGCGTGCCCGGAGCCGCGCCGGCGACGCCAGAGGCGCTGATGGCGATGAAGAGTTTGCTGCCGAGCGCCGGCGTGATCTGGTCGGCGTTTGGAACGGGCGCGATGCAGATGCCGATGGTTGCGCAGGCGATCGCGAATGGGGGAAATGTGCGTGTCGGCCTGGAGGATAATATTTATCTTAGCCGCGGCGTCCTGGCGACGAACGACCAACTGGTGCAGAGGGCCCGAACGATCGTCGAAAGTATGGGCGCGCGCGTGCTCGATCCGGCCGAAACCCGCCGCAAGCTCCATCTACCACCGAGAGGTTGATAATGCGACGACACCATCGGGTCCCCGTCGAGAAAGAGGGTATGCAATGAGTTCGACGGCGGGCTCTTTACTGGCAGGGCCCGGCTGCGGCGAGGTCCGCGCGCAGCTGATCGGTAGCGAGCCTGACGCGGATCGCGCCGAACTGGCGGCCGAGCGCGACGCTCGACCCGCGAGGATCACCGGACACGCCGTTTTGATCGAGCGGACCATTGCCGTCGTTGCTGAGCGTGCCGGGAGCGAACAATAGCGGGCGGACTGCACGCGGATTGGCTGCCATAGTCTCGGACGTGTCCCACAAACCGCCGTGACCGCCGGGGACCTTGCCCATCGCCTTGATTTTGGCCTCGATCTGCTTGCGAGCCTTGGTGTAGGCATCGTCGACGAAAAAGACGCGCACGCCTTTGGAGCGATATTCGCTGTCGAGGCGGGTAGCGAGCTCGCCGAGTTCGGCCACGCCGCCGCCGTGGTCGGCAAGTAGCGCCACCCGTTTGAAACCGCCGGCGATAAGGCTTCGCACGACATCCTCGTTCACCGCCACATAGGTTTGGGTACGAAGCGCGATGGTGCCCGGCAACGTCGGCTGCGGCGGAAGATTAGGTGCGAATGGCATTACCGGAGCCACAATCGCGTCACCGATCGCCGCAGCGATCTCGTCGCGATATTTAAGTGCGCGGAAAACATGCTTGCCGAGCGCCACGTGGGGACCGGTCTCTTCGATGCTGGCATTGTAGAGAATCGCTACCGGACAGCCGGTGACGAGGCGTTGCTTCAGCTCAACCGTGGTCAGATCCTCAAGCCTGATTGCGGTGACGCCCATCGCCGGCGCGCCGGTCGCCAACAGGCCGACCACCGCAAGGAGTTGCATCAATCCTGTCCGCATTGCGCGCTCCCATTCAATATCCGAGGATTTCCGCCGACAAGGGGTGACGCCGCCCCATAAGGACAAGGCAGTCTCAATACCGGATCCGGATACCGGCGGTGAAGTAGCGACCGATGATGTCGTCGCCCGTCACGGCCGGATAGAAGAAGCCCGGGTTGCCCGAATAGGTGGTGGAGGCAAACACCGGCGGCTGCTTGTCGAACACATTCTGGACCGAGAGAAAAAACTGCGACTTCGCGTTGCCAATCTTCGCGTTCCAGCTCAACGTCAGGTCGGTGAAGGACGCCGCCGGGACCTTCGGATCGGCGTATATCAACCTTGCATCGCCGCTTTGACGAAGCGAGGAGCGCCAACGCGCCAGCACATCGATCCCGAAATCATGGATCGACAAATTGGCATTGATCGCCACCTTCCACTTCGCTGTGCCATCAGTCACCCCCTGGGCGGCCACGCCGGCGAATTGGATGGGCGCTGCGCCGGCATATTGCACCTGGGTGAGGTCGGGCTGATAGCTCACCAACGCACGCAGCCCCAGCCGGCCGTCGCCCAGCGCATGGGCGTAGTTGAGCTCGGTGTCGATGCCATGGGTCTTCAGGCTCGCGAGATTCAACCCCTGGGTGAGAACCAATGTCGGGAAATTTGCCGCCGATCGATCGCCGAAGTTCAGTGGACGGACGTAAAGCGCGCAGAGCGGCGAGGTGCCGCCGCTTGCCTCGCATTGCGCTTGGTAGGTCAGGCCATTGCCCCCAACCGTCGCAATCGCCTTGTTGATCTTGATATTATAGTAATCGATCGAGAAGCTGAATCCGCGCAGGAAGCTCGGCCGCAACACCCCGCCGAAGGTCAATGTTTGCGCCCGCTCGGGAACGAGGTCCGGATTGCCCTGGGTGACCACGTTGACGAAGCCGCTGGTCCCGGTGTGGATGTCGTTAAAGGTCGTAAGCACGTAGGTCGAGGGCGCGAACAGCTCGTTCAGGGTAGGTGCCCGGATATCCTGGGAGCGCGTGATGCGGAAGGTCAGCTCATCAATGGGATGCCAGTCGGCGCCGACCTTCCAGGTCCATGCCGAGCCGCTTGTCGTGTAATTGGTGTAGCGCGCGGCGGCACTTAGGTTGAGCGCCTTCACGAGAGCGATGTCGCGCAACAGCGGGATATTGACCTCGACCGCGCCTTCCTTGACTGTCTCCGAACCAGAGGCGTTGCCGACGATGGTCGACGTGTTGACGAGCGTCGCGGAAGTGCAATTGTAGCGCAGCCCAGTGCAATTGACGCGGTCCGTCGGTTGCGCACTCGATACGTTGTTCAGCCTAACGTGCCTATACTCGCCGCTGAACGCGACTTTCACCGGTCCGGCCCAAGTGCTGAACGGCGAGCCGCTGAGACTGGCGGTGAAATCGTCCTGATTGATGACGATATGGTAGAACGTGTTGTCCCTGACATAGGCGATCGCCGCGGCACTGGCCGCGGTCGGACCAAAGAGATTGAGCGGAACGCATCCCGGATACAGGCCTGGATTGGTGAGCGTCACGTTGCAGACTATCGAGCTGTCGGGTGCGCGCACCGCGTCAAGCGCGGCAGAGAGCCTCGCCGAACTCAGGTTGCCGACGTTTTGTACATATTGGGAGGCGCGGCCGTGGCTGTAATCCACATCCCAGGCGAGCGACCCGAAAATCTTGCCGGCCAAGCCACCGTCGACGAAGATATTATCGACCCGAGCCTTGATGATGAACGGCGCTGCGTTCGAAAACAGCTTGTTGAACGTAAAGGTCGACGTTCCGGCCATGGCTGCCTGAACCGCTGCCGGGAGGAAGGCGTTGGTCGACGACAGCGTTACGCCGTTGATGCTCGTTGGGTTGAAGTTGTTCGCATTGTAAGAGCGCGTCGCGGTCGCGTCGACATGCGCCTGGATGCTGTCGGTCAGATCGTAGCTGAAGCGTCCGAAGCCCTGATAGGAGCGCAGCGACGCCAGCAGCGAGCTATTGAAGCGATAGGCGCCATCGCCCCCGCTTTCGATATTCGTAGTGCCGGTGGCGGCGCCGTGATTGAACGCGCCCAACACGCCATCAGCGGTGAAGGTCTGCCCGATCAGCGGGCCGCTGCGGATTTCACCGCCATAAGTGTAGAACGCGAGGCGGGAGTTTCCGGTCAGTCGGAACGGATTGGCGGCGGTGCCCGAACCGGTCTCCGAATAGACCAGCCGCCCGATCGGACGGGCGAGCTTCGAATCGATGCCCGCCGAATTATAATATTCAAAGCTGCCTTCAATATGACCGCGGCCGCCGAAGAGATCGCGTCCGGCGGCGATGCCGAGCCGCTGCGAGCCGTCGTCGCCATGCGATGAAATTCCGCCTTGGCCATTGAAGGCGATACCGTTGAACTTCTTGTCCAGCACAAAATTGACGACGCCGGTGACGGCGTCGGAGCCGTAAACCGACGACGCCCCGCCGGTTACGACGTCGACGCGCTGCAGCAGCATCTGCGGTATCATGTTGGTGTCGATCGCCCCGTCGAAACCGGTCGGTGGGAAGCGATGACCGTCGAACAGGATTAGGGTGCGGATCACGCCGACGTCGCGCAGATTGAGGTAATTGCCAACGTTGTTATGCGATGCGTTGTCGACGGTCGACTGCCCCTTGGAGTCGGCAAAGATGGGCAGTTTGTTGAGCGCGTCGGGGATGTTCGAGGGCGTTGTCGTCTCGAGCTCCCGGACAGAAACCACGGTGAGCGGGGTCGGCGAGTTGTTGCCGTTGGTGATGCCGCGCGAGCCTGTGTCAGTGATCGTCCCTTCATCGGGCGTCCGGTCGTTCGTGGTGTCCGCTGCCGAGGCCTTGACCAGCCTCGGCTGCTGGGCCCGCGCCGGGCTAACCAACGCCAGCCCGGCGCAACCCGTGAGCAAGGCAAGACGACCGTTAATGCTGATCATGTTGTCAATTCCCTCTTTTACGTCCTCAAGGCATTCCGAATATTCACTAAACTGACGAGCCGAGTTTCGCTTTTGCGGCTTCCACTCGCCGCCGCCCCGTTCAGGTGCGCAGCGCCGCCTCGACACGATCGCGCGCGCCGGACAGTCCAGGCAGCGAGGCACCCAACCGGAGCTGCTCCTCGATCGGCTGCGCCACTGCTTGAAAGTCGAGCGCCTGCTGGATTTTGGCTTCGACACCGTCGCGGTTGAGCACGAAGACGCCGGATTCGTCGGCGAGGACGAGATCGCCTGGCATCACAACGGCGCCTCCGATCGAGACCGGGCGGTTCAGACGGCCGCCGCTGCCGCTTTGCCGGGTGGTGATCGACGACAATCCGCGGCACCAGATCGGAAAGTCGCTGGCGCGTAGCTCCTCGGCGTCGGTGCAGGGGCCGTCGACGACCGCCGCAACTCCGCCCGCGGCTTTCATGCCGATAGTCAAGCCGCCGCCCCAGCAGGCGTAGCGGTCATCGCCCAACCGATCGACCAGCAGGATGTCGCCCGGCTTTATCCGATCGAGGGCGTAATGCAGCAGGGTTGAACAAAAACCCGGGATCGCCAGCGTGATTGCTCGCCCCGCGACGCGGACACTCGGTTTGAACGCCTTGATTCGATAATCGCAAAATCCCCAAAAGTGGATATGGCCGAAGGTAGCCGTCTCGCACTCGGCGAGACGGCTGAGAAGTTCCGTGCTTATCGGCGGAGGATCTTCTCCGACATCGTAGAGCATGATGCCCTCCCTCGCACAGCTGCCGTCAATATTTGATGGCAAGTTCGACGCCGTACATTCGCGGTTCGGCGTAAAGACCCTGGTTTTCCGTAGCAGCTTGCCGAGCGAAAACGAGATAGTCTTTGTTGGTCAAGTTGCGCCCAAACAAGTAAAGACCAAAGCGTTTCGGCGCGCTGTTCGGGCCGAATTCGTAGCCGACTCTCGCATCAAACAGCCAATAGCCCGACTGGAAGTTCTGCCGGTTCATCGAGGCATCAAGCCAAGTGTCGCCACGATATTCTGCGCCGCCATGGACCATGAACTCGCCTCGCGAGAGCGAGAACCGTTTATCTAGCGAGATCGCACCGGTCCAATTGGGCGTGAATTCAGTGTGATGGCCGGTATAAGAGGCTCCGGCCGAAGTCGCATTTTCAAAAGACGTGTAGCGTGCGCGAAGATGGCTGACCGAGCCGCGAAGCGTAAACTGCTCGGGAAGGTTCAGGGTGCCCTCAAACTCGATACCTCGTGTATACGACCGGCCGGCATTCGAGATGACCACATAGGGCAGTGCATTGCCGACCGACACATATTGCGAGACTTGACGATCGCGATACTGCACGTCGAACAGCGACACGGCATAAGTAAACATCCGGTCAAACGCCGAACCCTTGAGGCCGACCTCATAATTGGTCAGCGTTTCAGGCCGATAGGCGATCCTCGCCGGGGTGGCTCCTGCGACGCCGATGATGTCGACGTTGAAGCCGCCCGATTTGTGGCCGTCGCTGACCGTGAAATAGGTCGAGACCAGATCGGTCAGCTTGTAGCGGATCGAAGCGACCCAGGACACGTTCTTGTCGCTGCGGTGCAAATCCGGGAAATTGTACGTAAGTGTCGGGTGTAGCGGCTCGTCCTGTAAATAATCGCCGCGCTTATTCTCGATATTGTAGCGGATACCGCCGTTAATCACCAGCTTGCGGGTGACGTTATAGTCCGCATTGGCGAGAATGGCATAGGTGTTAGTGGCAATATGGGCGAGCGTATGATAGCCGGCCGCCGCGCTGCCGCCGATGGTGGCCGATCGATCGGCGAAGGCCGACTGGCGTGAGAAGAACAAGCCGGTGGTGAATTTCAGCGGGCCGAGATCGTTGGAGGCTAAGCGTAACTCCTGAGTGATGAGGTGGGAGACGTCAGTGAACGGCCCGGACGCGCTGGAATTTATCGCGAGCGACTCGCCGTCGCTATAGATTAGCGTCCTGTTGCGTCGCAGCGAAGTGATCGAGGTCGCGGTCAAACGCCCGAGATTATAGTTGAGGTTAAGGTTGCCGCCGTAGGTGACGAGGTCGCTGACCGTTGGCTGATCAGCATCAACGGTGAAGCGATTGGGCGGCGGATCGGCCGCCGCAAAGCCGATGAACCGTGGAATCGCCTGTTGAAGGATGTAGTTGCGGTCATCGCGCGTGTAGTCGATCGAAAGATCGGCGGTCAAATCCCCCGACGGCTGCCACCGCAAAGTGCCGCGGCCACCGAGCATGTCGTGGCCTTGGATATGCCGCTTGGTTGTCGTATTGTAGATATAGTTACCGCCGTTCCAAGTCGCGAAGTTGATCCCGGCGAAAAGATCGTCAGCGAGGGCACCGCTGATCCCGCCGTGGGTCTGGGCGCTGGAGTAGTTACCGTATTTGGCATCCAGGTGAACCCGGGTCGTGGCGTCGGGCTTGGTTGTGGTGATGTTGATCAGACCGCCGATGGTGTTGGTGCCGAACAACGTTCCTTGCGGACCACGCAGTACCTCGATCTGTGCGATGTCGATCAGCGAGGTGTTGAACGCGTTGGTCCGGCCGAGCGGGGCTCCGTCGATTACCACCGAGACGCCACTTTCGAGGCTGATGTTGCGCGGATCGCCGCCTACACCGCGAATGGTAAAGGCGTTGGAAAGATCGCCGCGCTGTTGGAAGAACAGGCTCGGTACCGAATGGCTGAGATTTGCGACGCTCGAGACCTGCATGTTTTGCAAGGTCGCGGTGTTGAACACGCTCAGAGAGGCGGGAACGTCGAGCAGCGATTCTGATCGCTTGCGCGCCGTTACCGTGATCTCATTGCCGGAAGCGGACTCGACATCGGTCGATACCGCCTGCGAGGCATCGGCGGCCGGCTGCCCAGTCTGCGCCGAAGCACCTGACGGAGCGAGCGTTAGCAGCGCCGCATATGGTAGCAAAGCATGATAGTTTCGCGATATCATTGAAGTCCCCTCTAGCTAACGTTGAACGTCTATTATTCGGCGCTCCTCCTGCTCAGACGCGCCGCGAGATCGGCGATGGCGTCGACGATCTGGTTGGTGATGACTTCGCCGGTTTTGGCGTCGCACGCGCTAGGGTCGCCGGCGGCGACCCCGTCGTTGAAGGTCACGTCATATTCGCTTGGCAGGCCCACGGTGACGCCGTTCAAATCGATTGAGCCGAGCGTGAGGAAAGGCATTCCGAAATAGGGGTCCGATTTGAGTGGTCGCTGCGCCGGCGCATAGTCCGGTCGCGCCAGCTCGGGGGCGACATGCAGTAGCACGCTGCCCAGCGGATCGGCGCCATGACCGGCGCGGTGTGCCGCCTCCTTGTCGCCGACGACCTTAGTCAAAATCCGGTAGGCCGCTTCCCAGATATAGAGCGAGGGGATAAGGATGCTGCGTTTGAGCAATGCGCGTGTCGCCTGGCGTATCGGTTCGACGTTGCCACCATGGCCGTTGACGATCAGAATCCTGTTGCAGCCGTTGTCAGCCAACGTGCCCAACACGTCGTCGAGCACTGCCACCATCGTGCTCTGGCGAAGGACCGCGCCGCCCACTGCGGAACGAAAGAAATCGTCGCCACCATAGGGAATGACCGGCAGAACGTAACAGGGCGTGCCGTGGCGATGCGCCGCCCGGGCTCCAAGGATCGCGATGCGTTCGGCGAGCAAGAAATCGCCCATCGGAGCATGCGGACCCTGATCTTCGTGACTTCCCAGCGGCAGCAACAGAGTCGGTGCCTGCCCGAGCAGGCGCTTAGCATCGCTTGCCGTATAGTGGCTGAGCCGGACCTCAAGGCCGTCATCGACTTGCAAGCTGGACCCGCCCATTGCACTTGGCCACGGAAACACTCCCGACTCGTGTATACATGGTGGATATATAGCGTTGCAGAATGTGTCAATCGTGCTACGGCACTTGTGAAGACCGACACTTTTCTGTGTCGACGATGTGCTCCAGGGTCGAAGGTAGGGTGTAGCGGATGCAGCTCGGCGGAGTTCGAAATGGCCAGCGCGGCGCCATATTGTTTGGATTGCTGGTTCCCGCCACGGTCATCATGGCAATGGACCGAGCGATATTGTCGCTCAGCGGGCCGGTTCTGCGGGCGCAATACGGCTTGACCCTCCCGCAGCTTGGCAGCCTATTCACCGGTTTCTTCTGGGCTTATGCGGCGGCGCAAATTCCGGCCGGCCTGCTCGTGGCGAGGATCGGGCCGCGGCTCTCCCTGTTTGGGGCGATGATCGTCTGGAGCGTGATGACCGTGCTCACCCCCTTTGCGCCCAGCTTCTTCGGTCTCTTGTTGTTTCGGATACTCCTCGGTCTCGGCCAAGCGGCGGATTGGCCGTCCACGGTCGCGGCGGTCAATGATCATTATGACGAGGGGGGGCGGCCGGCTGCCAATGCGGCAATCCTTTGCGCGCTGTATGCGGGGCCGCTGCTCGGGGCACCGATGTTTGTGTGGCTCGTTCTCACTGTCGGCCTCCGCAGCGTCTTCCTGTTGTGCGGGGTGCTTGGACTTGGCTTTGCGGTCGCCTGGCTGCTTCTCTACCGGGATGGTGGCGACCGTCAGGCGCGGACGGTAACCACAAGCGGCGACACCTTCCGTTTGCTGCGGTCGATCTTGCAGAATCCGCGCAGTTGGCTGATCGCGACGAGCTACGGATCGACCTCGTTTCTGCTCGCTTTCTATCTCACCTGGCTGCCGAGCTATCTTGCCGACGCCCGACACATGGACATCAAGGCGATCAGTGCGGCCTCGATGGCGACCTCCGCCGCACTCTGTCTTTGCGTGCTTGCCGCCGGGCGCGCCCTGTCGCGCTCCAATCGCGGCCGTTTGAGTTCCTATCGAGCAAGGGCCTGGGTCGGCACCGCGGCGCTTTTGGCCGCAGGCGGTGTGTCGCTGCTCATGGACAGGGTCGTCGGGGATGTTCCCGCGGTTGGCCTGGCCTGCGCCGCTATCGCCGCCTTGGCATTCGCGCAGGTCGTAACATGGAGCTGCGTACAGCAAGAAGATGCCGCCAATACCGCGATCCTGGCAGCGCTGGTATCGGTCTGTGGCAATCTCGCCGCTGGGGCCACGCCACTTGTCTCGAGCCGGTTGGCCGCCAGCGTCGAAGGCTGGAGCTACGCATTTTTCAGCTTGGCCGCAGTCGGCGTCGTCGGCGCCGGCCTATGGGTGGCGATCGCTCTACAAAGCGGGCATGCGCGCGCCGAGCAACCGCGACGCGGTTGATTCGCGAGGACATAAGGAAGAGGGCGTATGCGAATTGCGGTTTGTCAAATGAGTGCTGGAGGCGATCAAGCGCGGAATTTGGCACTTGCCGGCGA
>CAXSHP010000021.1:16653-23186 GCA_964236935.1 uncultured Sphingomonadaceae bacterium | reverse complement strand
TCCAGTGATGGTCGAGCGACTGGAGCAGCACGCTCTTCTCGATCTGCTTCCACTGGTCGGGCGCGATCCCCGCGGACTTCGCGTCGACCGTCTGGTCGGCGGCGACGCGCACGCGTTCCTCGATCGTCTCGGGATCGACCGCATCCTCCTGCAGCCAGTCGTCGAGCGGCGGCGCGAGCCCGAACGTGTCGGTCAGCCGCGCCTTCAGCCCGGCGATGTCCCACTGCTCGGGATAGCTGCCGTGCGGACAGGCGTCGGCGACCATGCCGTTGACCGTCTCGGCGCGCATGTCGACCACCACGTCGTCGACCGTGTCGGCGTCCATGATGTCGGCGCGCTGCTCGTAGATCACCTTGCGCTGGTCGTTCATCACGTCGTCATATTCGACGACCTGCTTGCGGATGTCGTAGTTGCGCGCCTCGACCTTCTTCTGCGCGGTCTCGATCGCCTTGGAGATCCAGGGCGAGATGATCGCCTCGCCGTCCTGCAAATTCTTGTTCATCATCTTGGCGAACATCGTCTGCGGGCCGAAGATGCGCAGCAGATCGTCGTCGAGGCTGAGGTAGAAGCGGCTGAGGCCGGGATCGCCCTGCCGCCCTGAGCGGCCGCGCAGCTGGTTGTCGATCCGGCGGCTCTCGTGACGTTCGGTGCCGAGCACGAACAGCCCGCCGGCGGCGAGCACCGCCTCGCGCTCCTCGGCGATCTCGGCGGCGACCTTCTCGGCGCGCTCGTCATATTCGGGGGTGCCGGCGACGAGCTCGGGATATTCGTCGAGCATGCGGAAATCGAGGTTGCCGCCGAGCTGGATGTCGGTGCCGCGTCCGGCCATGTTGGTGGCGATGGTGACCGCGCCGAAGCGGCCGGCCTGCGCGACGATATGCGCCTCCTGCTCGTGGTAGCGCGCGTTCAGCACCTTGTGCTCGACGCCCTCGCGGGTGAGGAATTCGGACAACATCTCCGATTTCTCGATCGACACCGTGCCGACCAGGATCGGCTGGCCGAGCGCCGATTTTTCCTGGATGGCCTTGGTGATCGCGCCGAACTTGTCCTCGAGGTTCTTGTAGAATTCGTCGTCCTCGTCGATCCGTTTGACCGGCACGTTGGTCGGAATGCTGACCACGTTCATCTTGTAGATCTCGAAGAACTCGGCCGCCTCGGTCGCCGCGGTGCCGGTCATCCCGCCAAGCTTGGGGTACATGCGGAAATAGTTCTGGAAGGTGATCGACGCCATCGTCTGGTTCTCGGGCTCGATCTGGACCTGCTCCTTGGCCTCGACCGCCTGGTGGAGCCCGTCCGACCAGCGCCGCCCGTCCATCATCCGCCCGGTGAACTCGTCGATGATGATGATCTTGCCGTCCTTGACGATATAATCGATGTCACGCTTGAAAATGACGTTCGCGCGCAGCGCCTGGTTGAGGTGGTGGACCACCTGCGTGTTCTCGATGTCGTAGAGATTGGCGCCCTCGAGCAGCCCGGCCTGCTCGAGCATCCGCTCGAACCGCTCGGTGCCGTCCTCGGTGAGGATCACCGACTTCTGCTTCTCGTCGAGCTCGTAATCGTCGGGGACCGCCTGCTTCACCAGCAGGTCGACCGACTTGTACAGCTCGGACTTGTCGTCGGTCGGGCCGGAGATGATCAAGGGCGTGCGCGCCTCGTCGATCAGGATCGAATCGACCTCGTCGACGATCCCGAACGCGAACGGCCGCTGGACCATCTGTGCGCGATCATATTTCATATTGTCGCGCAGATAATCGAAGCCGAACTCGTTGTTGGTGCCGTAGGTGATGTCGGCGGCATAGGCCGAACGACGTTCGTAATCGTCGATGTTGGGGACAATCACGCCGACGCTCAGCCCGAGGAAGCGATAGATCTGGCCCATCCATTCGGCGTCGCGCCGCGCGAGATAGTCGTTGACGGTGACGACGTGGACGCCGGTGCCCGGCAGCGCATTGAGATAGACCGCGAGCGTCGCGACGAGCGTCTTGCCTTCGCCGGTGCGCATCTCGGCGATCTCGCCGCGATGGAGGACGATGCCGCCGACCATCTGGACGTCGTAATGGCGCTGGCCGATCACGCGCCGCGCGGCCTCGCGGACGGTGGCGAACGCCTCGGGGAGGAGATCGTCGAGCGCGTGGCCGTCGGCGAGCCGCTGGCGGAAGATCGTGGTCTGGCCCTGGAGCTCCGCGTCGGTCATCGCCGAGATGGTCGACTCGAACCCGTTGATGCGCTCGACGATCGCGCCGAGCGACTTGACGTAGCGATCGTTGGACGAACCGAAGATGGCCTTGGCGATGCCGCCGAGCATAAGCGTTCCCTGGATATGGCGCGCGCGGGCAAGCGGTTTTCGGCCCGCGCGACGTGGTGGCGAGATAGGTGGCGGCGGGGCCTACGTCAATTGAGCGCGCCGTCCGTGGGAGAGGGCTTCCCGCCTCTGGCGTCGCACTCTATTGCGCCGTGATGGAACGATCACCCCTCGCCCGCCCGTTTCCCGATCTCCCGAAGATCGCCGGCGTGCGCGCCGCCGTCGCGCGGGCGCAGTACAAGACGTGGGACCGCTGCGACCTGACCTATGTCGCGCTCGACGAGGGAACCGTGGTGGCCGGGGTGACCACCCGGAGCGCCTGCCCCTCCCCCGAGGTCGAATGGTGCCGCGCGGCGCTGACGCTCGGACGGGCACGGGCGCTGGTGGTCAATGCCGGCAACTCCAACGCCTTCACCGGACATCGCGGACGCGCGGCGGTCGAGGCGATCGCGGCGCGCGTGGCGGGGGCGGTCGGCTGCGCGCCGTCCGACGTGTTCGTCGCCTCGACCGGGGTGATCGGCGTGCCGCTGCCGATCGACAAGGCCGAGGCCGGAATCGACGCGGTGCTCGAGGCGCGGGAGGCAGGCTGGGAGGAAGTCGCCGCCACCATCTCGACGACCGATACATTCCCCAAGGGTGCGATGACCAAGGCGGTGGTCGACGGGCGCACCGTGACCCTGGTCGGCGTGATCAAGGGCTCGGGGATGATCGCGCCCGACATGGCGACGATGCTCGGCTTCGTCTTCACCGACGCGGCGATCGCGCCCGCGTTCCTCCAGGCGGCGCTGGCCGAGGCGAATGCGGCGAGCTTTTCATGCATCACCGTCGACAGCGACACCTCGACGTCGGACACGGTGCTCGCCTTTGCGACCGCGAAGGCCGGCAATATCCCCCTCGCCTCGTCCGACGACCCCGGCGCCGACGCCTTCCGCGCCGCGCTCGCCGATCTGTGCCTTCAGCTCGCGCATCTGGTGGTGCGCGACGGCGAGGGTGCGACCAAGTTCATCGAGATCGCCGTCGACGGCGCCGCCTCGGACGCGAGCGCGCGCACGATCGCGCTGTCGATCGCCAATTCGCCGCTGGTCAAGACCGCGATCGCGGGCGCGGACGCCAATTGGGGCCGGGTGGTCATGGCGATCGGCAAGGCGGGCGAACCGGCGGAGCGAGACAGCGTCGCGATCCGCTTCGGGGCGACCCAGGTCGCGCGCGACGGGCTCGCCGTCGAGGGCTACGACGAGGCGCCGGTCGCGGCGCACCTCAAGGGCAGCGAGATCGAGATCGGCGTCGACCTGGGGATCGGATCGGGCCGTGCGACGGTGTGGACCTGCGACCTGACGCATGGCTACATCTCGATCAACGCCGATTATCGCAGCTGAGCGAGAGGCTTCGTCCGACGTGTTCCCCGGGAGCGGGGAAACATGACGATGAGGCGCTCTTGGAGCCTGACGACTTTAGGTCGCCTCGCTTTGTTCAAGCTGATGTCATCCCGCGTTACAGCTCGCTCTCGAGCCACCCCTTGAGCTGGCTCTTGGGCGCCGCGCCGACCTTGGTCGCGGCGGCGACGCCGTCCTTGAACAGGATCATCGTCGGGATCCCGCGCACGCCATATTTGGCGGGGGCATCGGGATTCTCGTCGATGTTGAGCTTGGCGATCGTGACCTTCTCGCCGAGTTCGTCGGACAATTCCTCGAGCGACGGACCGATCATCTTGCACGGGCTGCACCATTCGGCCCAGAAATCGACCAGCACCGGGCCGGACGCGGCGATGACGTCGCTCTGGAAGCTCGAATCGGTGACTTTCTTCGTGGCCATCGCGGGTGACTCCTGTTCGTTCTGGTGTCTCATGTAGGTGAGCGCGCGTTCCGCCTCAACGGCTCGCGCCCAAGCTTTGCTCCCGCGCCGCGAAGCCCGGCTTGTGCGCGTCGAGCACGGCCGGATCGAGCGCGATCAGGCGCGGCCCGGCGGTGTAGAGCAAAGCCGCTTCGATCCGTCGACCGGGAAAGATCACGCCCAGCGCCGCGGCATAGGCCGCCATCTGGCGCAGATGATGCTCCGGCACCTCGGCCGCGGTCGCGGGAACGCGCCGGCCGGTCTTGAAATCGACGACGCGAATGATCTCGGCGCCGACATGGAGGCGATCGACCGTGCCGGCGATGACCTCGCCGTCGACCACTGCCGCGATCGGCGCCTCGGCCAGACCGTCCGGCGCGAAGAGCTCGGCGAACGCGGGATCGGAGACGATCGCGCAGGCATCGCGGACCAAAGCGGCGCGGACCGACGGATCGCCCTCCCCGCCCGAGCGCTCGAGCCAGCGATCAGCCGCCGCCGTGCGCTGCTCCGGCGGGATCGCGGGAAGCCGCTCGAACAGGCGGTGGAGCAGCCGCCCGCGCTGCGCCGCCTGCGCCATCGCCGGCGTTGGCGGCGGCTCGGCGACCAGATCGCGGCCGAGCGACGACGGCGCGAGCGGACGCGGCGGGCGCGCCTCGACCGGGGCGGCCCGACGCAGCCACGCGGGCTCGGGCAAGGGCGCGGCGGTCGCGCGGACACGCTCGCGCAGCTTAGGCGCGGCGCCGGTCCCCTTACCGACCAGATGGCGCGCGCCGCTCCACAGCGCGTCCTCGCTCCACTCGGCACCGAGCGCCGCGAGCGCGGCGTCGACCGCCTGATACCAGCTCTCCGCCGGGGGATTGCCCTTCGCGCGCGTGCCGAGCGCGCCGCCGATCACCAGCCGCTCCTCGGCGCGGGTCAAGGCGACATAGAGCAAGCGCCAATGCTCCTCGCGCTCGCGCTGTTCGGCCATCTCGAGCGCGCGATCGAACGGGGCGAAGCGCTCCTCCTTGCGCGGGCGGAACAGCGGCACCGCCGGGCGGCCCTCGGCCGGCTCCCACGGCAGGATCGTTCGGCGCTGCAGCTCGGGATCGCCGGTCGCGTCGGCGAGGATGACGAGCGGCGCCTGGAGCCCCTTGGCGCCGTGCACGGTCATCACCCGCACCGCATCGAGCGGGGCGGACGGATCGCGCTTGATGTCGACCTCGCCGCGATCGAACCAGTCGAGGAAGGTCTGGAGCGACGGCGGCGCCTCGCTCTCGAAGCGCAACGCGGCAGCGAGCAGTTCGTCGATCGGATCGCGCGCCTCCGCCCCGAGCCGGCGGAGCAGCTTGCGGCGCCCGTCGAGCGGCCCCGACAGGATCACCTCGAGGAAATTGTGCGGCGTGGTGAAATCGGCCGCGGCGAGCAAAGCCGCCAGCGCCGCCGCCTCGCCGGCGCTGGCGGGATCGTCGCGCAACGCGCTCCACAAGCTGGACTTGCGGCCATAGCCGACGGCGAACAGACGCTCCTGGCTGAAGCCGAGCAGCGGCGAGACGAGCAGGCCGGCGAGATTGAGGTCGTCGTCGGGCTGGAGCACGAAGCGGATCGCCGCGAGCAGATCGCGCACCGCCAGCGGCGCGTCGAGCCGCAGCCGGTCGACGCCGGCCACCGCAACCTTCTCGGCGTGCAGCCGCGCGACGATCAGCGAAGCGAGGTCGCCGCGTTTGCGCACGAGGATCAGGATGTCCTCGGGCCGCAGCGCACGGCCGCGGCTGGCGAGGAACGGCCGCTCGTCGAGCCACTGGCGCACCTGGCGGGCAAGCCTGGCGGCGAAGCCGCGCGTGGCGTCGTCGATCCAGCCTTCTTCGCCCTCCGCGTCATCGGCGGCGGCGATCGCGGAATAAGGCCGCCACAAGGTGACCGTGCCCGGCAGATGGGCGAGCGCGGTGGCGTGCGGCGGCGTCCCGTCGTCGATGCCGAAGCGCTCGTGCCCGAGATCGGCGAGCAGCCGGTCGACCAAGGTCAGGATCGGCGGCGACGAGCGGAACGAGCGATCGAGCGACAGCTGCAGCATTTCCCTGCCCGCTCCTTCCGCACGCTCGGTGAAATACAGGCGAGCGGCGCGGAACGCGTGCGGATCGGTGCCCTGGAAACCGAAGATCGCCTGCTTGAAATCGCCGACGCTGAAGATCGTGCGATGGACGCCGGCGCGCGCGCCCTCGCCGACGAAGAATTCCTCCGCCAGCGCCGCGACGATCCGCCACTGCTGGGCATTGGTATCCTGCCCCTCGTCGACGAGGATGTGATCGGTTTCTTGATCGAGCTTGTAGCGCACCCAATCGCCCATCCCTTCGGTCTCGAGCAAAGCGACCGCGTGGCGGATGAGATCGTCGAAATCGACCCAGCCCGCGGCGCGCTTGGC
>CAXSHP010000021.1:12081-16643 GCA_964236935.1 uncultured Sphingomonadaceae bacterium | reverse complement strand
GCCGGCCGGCCTCGTCGCGGCCGAATAGGATAAGCGGCGCGCTTGGCGTCGGCGTAGGCATGAGCATAAGCCTGGCCGGCGCGCAGGCCAGCGGCCAGCAGGCGCGCCAGCTCGGCCTTGGTGCGCAGCTCGATCAACGCGCGGCAGGCCTCGCCGAGACGGCCGGCATGTTCGGCATAATCCTCGTCAGGCGGGCCGCCTTTGCGCGGCGTACCTTCCTTGGTGGTCCACACGGCATGAAGCTCGTGGAGCATCGCGGCGCGCGCGGCGGCCGGGGCCTCGAGCCAGCGGGCGATCGTGCCGTGGCGCTCGATCCCGGCCTTGGTCGCCCAGGCGGCGTTGGCCGACGCGATTTGCTCGAGCGACGCGCAATCGAAGCTGTCGTCGTGGCAGCGCCGGCTGAGCTCGGCCTCGATGTCGCCGTCGGGGATGCCGAGCGCGCGCCGCAGCTGCGCCTCGATCCCCTGCCCCAGCGCCGTCATGGCGTCGGGCGCGCGCGCGCAGGCCATCAGGAAACGCTGCGCCGCGTCCTCGCCGAGTCGCCGGCTGAGCGCTTGGACGTCGCGGATCAGCGCGAGATCGCCGCCGCTCTCCGCCTCGACCAGCAATTCGGCGAGCGTGGCGCGCGCGAGCGTCGCCGCCTCCCGATCCTCGAGCGGGCGGAAACCGGGGGCGAGGCCGGCTTCGCTCGGGAAGCCCGCGAGCAAGGTCTGGCAGAAGGCGTGGATCGTCTGGATGCGCAAGCCCCCCGGCGCGTCGAGCACAAGCGCGAACAGGGTGCGCGCGAAGGCCACCGCCCTGGGACCGTAATCCTCGCCGAGCGCCTTGAGATCGGCGGCGAGATCGGCGTTCGAGCGGCGCACCCAGCTCGCCAGCCGCTGATGGACGCGATCCGCCATCTCGGCCGCGCCGGCCTTGGTGAAGGTCAGGCAGAGGATCGACGAAGGGGCGACCCCGCTGAGCAGGAGCCGCAGCACGCGCGCCGAGAGGACATGCGTCTTGCCCGTCCCCGCCGACGCCGACAGCCACACCTGCGCGCGCGGATCGGACGCGCGCAGCTGCTCGCCGAACAGCGGCTTGAGGGGGGATGGCCGGCTCATCGCCCGTACCATTCGTCGAGGCGCATCAGCTGGTTGTAATCGGCGTAGGGCGCAAGTTCGGGATGGAGCTTGGCGGTGAACGGTTCGTGGCCGGTGAGCCAGCGCGCCGCTGCGGCGGCGAGCGCGCGGGCGGCGTGGCGGGTGAAGTCCTCGGGCGCGATCGCGTCGGCGCCTTTGCCGCCGACCGGGCTCTTGACGTAGCCGAGCTTGCCCTTGTCGCTCGCCAGCGACCAATATTCGAACGCGGCGGGGGTGCCCTCTGCCCCGGCGAAGCCGCCGGCCTGGGCGATCGCGCCGAGCAGGCCGAGCTGGAGCGAGAAGCCGGCAGCGACCTGTTTCGTCCCCGGCGGCTTGCCGGTCTTATAGTCGACGATCGCGAGCGTACCGTCGCTCAGGCGATCGATGCGGTCGACCTTGCCATAGACCTCGACCTCACCGATCCTCGTCTCCCCGAGCACCTCCGCGACCAGCGGCCGGCGGCCCTCGGCGAAATTGTCGCGCATCTTCTCCGCGATCCATTCGATCGCCTCCATGAGCCGGGGGGTCCACAAGGCACGGACCACCGGATGCGTCGCGGTCTGATCGAGCAATGCGCGGGCGCGTCGCTCGAGCAGGTCGGGATCGCAGCCATCCTGCTTCATCCATGCCTCGAGGATCGCATGGACCGCGATGCCGCGCCACGCCGGCCCTGGATCGGCATCGACCGCGTCCCATGGCGCCAGCCGCAGGATCGCATTGGCATAGAAAGCGAACGGATCGGCCCGGAGCCGATCGAGCTGGGTGACGGCGATGCGCTGGGGGCGCGCTTCGATCGGGGGGGTCGGCATCGGACGATCGGCGGGCGCGAAGTCCGCCGGCTGGTCGATCAGGCGCGCGAGGCGGCGCAGCGCGGGATCGCGGGTGAGCCCGCCGGTCATCGCTTCGAGCCGCAGCCAGAGGCGCGAGGCGATCGCCGGCGCGCGATCGTCGCGCCGGGCGCGGGTGACGAGCACGCGCGGCGCGCCGAGCCCGGAGGCGAACTCATGCGCCTCGATCCCGATGCGCCGCTCGAGGCCGGGCAGGCCGAGCGTGCTGCGGATGCGCGGGCTGAGCCATGGATCGGGCGCGGGTGCGGCCGGCCACACCCCCTCATTGAGCCCGCCGAGGATCATCAGATCGGCCTGCTGCAGCCGTGCCTCGATCAGCCCCCAGATGAAGATGCGCGGGTGGCCGCCCTGCGGCGGGCGGACCGCGACCTCGTCGAGCAATGTCCGCAGCAGCGGCCCGATCGCTTCGGGCCGGGCGTCGGCGGGGCCGAGCGCGGCGGAAGCTTCGAGCGCCTCGAACAAAGCCGAGGCCTCGCGTCCGGCGGGGCCCGACCAGACGGCGTCGCCGGCGAGCGCGGTGGCGCCTTCGCGGAGTGCCGACAAAAAGTGCGAAACCTCTCCTTCCGCTGTGTCGAGCGAAGTCGAGACACGTTCGACGTCCGAAGCACGAGCCGACTGTCGAACGTCCCTCGACTTCGCTCGGGACGGCGGTCGATTGAAGGCGGCTTCTAGAGGCGAAAGCAAAGAAAGGACGGAACGCCACCACTCCTGTGTCCGCTCGCGGATTTCTCGCTCGCGCTCATCGCCGGCGGCAAGATATTGGGTGACCCCTTCGAGCCCCGCCGGCGGCCGCGGCCGGCGCAGCGCGCGATCGAGCGCGCGCACCCCCGCGAGCCAGGCGACCCGCTCCTCGCCGAAGCGGACCAAAGGATGCTTGAGCAGCGCGAGCAACGCCACCGGCGCGAACCGCTCGGTCGCGGCTTGCGCCAGCGCGAGCAGCAGGGTTCCCGGCGGCAACGCGGAGAGCGGGCGGCCGGCGCTGTCGTCGGCGTCGATATTCCAGCGGCGGAGATGCGCCGACACGCGCCGCGCCAAGGCGCGATCGGGGGTGACCAGCGCGGCGGTGCGCACCGGCGTCTCGATCGCGTGGCGCAAGGCGAGTGCGATCGCCTGCGCCTGCTCGGCAGGGGTCGCCAGTTCGACCGCCCGCACACCCGACAGGCGGCGTTCGCGCGGCGGCAGCGACTGCCATTTACCGGTGAACGCGGCCGGCGCCATCGCATTGGCGATCGCGCGGCTGCGCACGGCGGGTGCGCGCACGCCCCCTCCCCGGCTCCACTCGCGGACCTCGCCGCGGCCGATGCCGATGCGATCGAGCAGGAGCTTGAGCTGGAATTGGGGATGCGTCTCGATGCTGCGCGGGCGCCGGCCGGTCTCCGGATCGGGTTCGTGCGGGCCGAGCGCGCGCCACTCGTCTTCGGCCATCGCGCAATCGACGCCGGGAAGGACGACCATGCCCGCCGGCAGGCGCGAAATGGTACGCAGCAGGCCCGCCACGGCGCCGCCGCTCTGGGTAATGCCGGCAGCGACAACGAAACCGCCGGGTGGGGTGGCGCGCCAACGCCGCCCGATGCCACGGAGCAAGCGATTCTGGCGCTCGATCCGGTCGATTCGGCCAAGCGCGCGCAGCTCGGCCGGCCAGCGCTCGAGGACGACGCGCAGCACCGCGAGCGACTTCTGCCAATGGAGCGACAGCTCGGGCGCGACCGCGAGATCGGCGAGCGCCGCCGGCGCGATCTCCTCGACCAGCAGCTGATCGAGCGTGCGCGCCAGCTCGCCCGCCAGGCGGATCGCCTCGGCGGCGTCGATCGGATCGCCCGCGCGCGTCCGCTCCTCGGCGACCAGCCGCGCGAGGATCATCCGCCGCGCCATCGGCTCGACGGCGGGCGGCAGATCCTCCTCGCCGATCGGATCGAGCGCGGCACCGGCATCCTCGTCGAGATCGCCGATCGGCACGAGGCGCGGCAGCAGCAAGCCTTTCGCCGCGCGGCGAACGAACGCGTCGGAAATCGCGCGCGCCGCACGCGCGTTGGGGACGAGGATCAGCCCGCGCGCGAGCGCCAGCGGATCGCCCTGATGCCGTCGCAGCAATCCGGCGACGAGCGCATCGGCGAATCCTCGGTGCGGCGGGATCGTATAGACCGCGGGGCCGCGCGCCACGCTGCCGGCGTCAGCCATGCGCCAGCATCGCCTCGACCACGGGGATCGCGGCGGGGGTGCCGACATCGAACCACAGCCCCTGGTGGGCGAGGCCGAACGCGCGGCCGGCGGCGATCGCTCGATCCCACAGCAGGTTGGTCGAGAACGGGCCCTCGGGCGCGTCGTCGAGCAGCTGCGGCGCGACCAGCTGGACCCCGGTATAGACGAACGGTGCGACCCGGCCCGGCCGGCGTCGCGCGAGACGGCCGATCGCATCCATGTGGAAATCGCCCTGCCCGTGATGGCAGTTGGCGCGCGCCAGCGGCACGACCAGCAGCAAGGCGTCCATCTCGGCCGGGTTCCAGCGTGCGGCGAGCAGGCGCAGCGTGTCGACCGGGCCGTCGAGCCACAGATTGTCCGAATTGATCACGAAGAACGGCGCGTCGCCGAGCGAAGC
>CAXSHP010000021.1:8877-12071 GCA_964236935.1 uncultured Sphingomonadaceae bacterium | reverse complement strand
AGATGCGCCTCGAGCGCGTCGGCGAGATAATGGACGTTGACCACGGCGCGCTCGACGCCGGCGGCGCGCAGGCGATCCATCGTGTGGTCGAGCAGCGCCTTACCCGCCACCTCGACCAGCGGCTTCGGGCGGCTCGCGGTGAGCGGGCGCATGCGCTTGCCGAGCCCGGCGGCCATCACCATCGCCACCTTGGGCATCTCGCAGCCCGGGCTGGGGCGCAGCGCAAGCGTCTGCTGCTGGCGGCTCACGGCCCGGCGGCCGCGCGCTTGGCGGCGGGGACGTTGGCGTCGAACCAGGCGGCGACCGGGGCGAGCGCCGGATGCGCGAGATCGCGCTCGAGATAATTCCATACCCGCGGCTGATAGGCGAGGTAACGCGGCTTGCCGTCGCGTTGCCACAGCCGGGTGAAGATGCCGAGGATCTTGGCGTTGCGCTGCGCACCGAGCAGCGCATAGGCCGCCGGATCGACCGCCCCGTAGCGCGCGAGCATCCTTTGCTCGAGCGCGGGCGCGACGTCGCGGCGCGCGTCCTGCAGCAGCGAGACGAGGTCGTAAGCCGGGTGGCCGGCGAGCGCGTCCTGGAAATCGAGCAGGCCGAGGTCGCCGGAATCGAGCAGCATGATGTTCTCGGCATGATAGTCGCGCAGCACCGTGACCGGGGGATGACCGTCGAGCGCGGTGAGCGCCTCGTCCCATGCGGCGCGATACCCATCGACGTCGACCTCGAGCCCGGCCGCGGGCGCATACCATTCGGCAAACAGCCCCGCCTCGCGCTGATATTCGGCGCGGTCGTAAGGCCGCAGGTCGGCGGCGGGGCGGCGGTGAAGCGTGCCGAGCAGGTCGACCGCCGCACCGTAGATCTCGTCCTCGCGCGCCGGATCGGCGGCGAGCACCTCGGCCATGCGTGCGTCGCCGAAATCCTCGAGCAGGACCAGCCCGGCCGCTGCGTCGGCAGCGAGGATGAGCGGCGCGCGGAAGCCTTCGCCGACGAGATGGCGCGCGACCGCGATGAACGGCCGCGGATCCTCGTGCGGCGGCGGCGCATCCATCAGCACGGCGCGGCGGCCGGACGCGTCGATACGGAAGTAACGGCGAAACGAGGCGTCGCCCGCGAGCGGCGCGATCGCGGCCCCGCCCCAGCCGTGGGCGGCCAGGAAGGCGGGCGCGGCGGCGGGCGGAATCATCTTCAGGCTGTCGGCGGCCATCGCCCTTCCCATGACGGCGGCACCTGCCAAGTCAAGCGGCGCGCGCCGTCCGGGATCGTTTCGAGGCGCAGCCGGAGCGCATCGGGCCACAGCGCGTCACCGAGCCGCTCGGGCCATTCGATCAGCAGCGCGCTATCCGACCGTGCGTCGTCGAGGCCGAGCTCGGCAACCTCGCGCGCATCCCCGATCCGGTAAAGATCGACGTGCCACGTCGGGAACCGCACTTCGGGCGGCGCATAAGGCTGGACGATCGCGAAGGTCGGGCTCGGCGCCTCGCCGGCGAGCCCCAGCGCCGCCAGGAGTCCGCGCGCCAGGGTGGTCTTGCCCGCCCCGAGATCGCCGTACAGAGCGACGACGTCGCCGGGACGGAGCGCTGCGGCAAGACGGGCGCCGAGCGCCTCGGTGGCGGCAGGATCGGCCAGCAGCATTGCCAACCCCTAGCGGCGGCGGCAATGTCGCGCCATGACTTCGCTGCTCCGCATCGCGCCACTCGCCGCCGCCCTGCTCGCCTTATGCGCCAGCGTGGCGACCGCCGCACCGCTCTGCCGCGGGTCCAAGGGCGAGTTCACCCCGTGCGCGAGGGGTCAGGCCGGAAGTCCGTCGATCAAGGTGCCGAGACTGCTCGTCGCCCATGAAGCGAAGGCTGGAACGCCTGGCGGCGAAGCGGCGGCGGCCGCGCCGGCCGGAACCCCGCTCGTCACGGTCTCGAAGCTGTGCCACGATTCCAAAGGCCTGTTCACCCCCTGCCCGCGATAGACCTCGCCTAGCTTGTCTTGCGCGCCCGCCGGCGCCGGCGCGGCAAGGCGATCGTCACCGTGGTGCCCTCGCCGACCTCCGACACCAGGGTGACCTTGCCGCCGTGGGCCTCGACGAACTGGCGGGTCAGCGGCAGGCCGAGACCGAGCGCGCTGCCGCCGCCCCGCCCCTTGCCCTTTTCGCGATGGAAACGGTCGAACACGCGCGCGCGCTCCTTCGGTGCGATGCCCTCGCCATCGTCCGAGACGATCAGCCGTGCCTCGCCGGGATCGCCCGCGGCATGGAAGAACACCCGCCCGCCGACCGGCGTGTAGCTCACCGCGTTGCGCAGGACGTTGTCGATCGCCTGGCGCAGGCGGCGCGCATCACCGCGGATCTCGCCGACGTCGTCGCGGATGTCGATCGCGAGATCGAGCTTGCGCCGCGTTGCCGCCTCGCCGATCGCCTCGGCGGCGGCGCGCGCGAGCGCGACGAGATCGACCGGCTCCTCCGCCATCGGCAGGCCGCCCGCGGCGCTGTGCGTGAGATCGAGCACGTCGTCGATCAGCGCGCCGAGCCGCCCGACCGAGCTCAGGATCGCCCCGACATACTCCTTCGCGGTGTCGCCCAGGTCGCCGGCATAGCCGCCCTCGAGCATCTCGGCGAAGCCGCCGATCGAGGTCAACGGGGTGCGCAATTCATAGCTCATGTTCGCGACGAACGCCGACTTGACCTTGTCGCTTTCCTCGAGCGCCTCGTTGCGCTCACGCAGCGCCGCCTCGACCTGGCGGCTGTCGGTGATGTCGAGCATCGTGAACAGCGCGTTGCCGTCGGGCAGCGGCACCGCGGCGAATTCGTAATGCCGCCCGTCGGCGAGCGTGACCTGGCCGGCGCGCTGCTGGCGCTCGGCGGTGGCGATGCGGATCAGCTCGCGGATCATGTTGCCGCGCGAGGGCGTGATCGTCTTGCGCCCGGCCGCGCCGATCAGGCTGTCGATCCGCGGATGCTCGGCAAGCTCTTCCTCGCTCAGGCCCCACAGCTCGCGGAAGCGGTTGTTCCAGAGATGGAGCCGGCCGTCCGAGGCGAACACGCCGATCGCCTCGAACAGATTGTTGAACGTCGCGGTGCGCACCCGGAGCAGCGTGTCGCGCGCGCTTTCGAGCTTCACCTGCTCGGTGCGGTCCTCGAAGATCAGCACCAGCCCGCGATCGGGCAGCGGCTGCGCGACGACGCGCAGATGGAGCCCGCCCGGCAG
>CAXSHP010000021.1:8543-8867 GCA_964236935.1 uncultured Sphingomonadaceae bacterium | reverse complement strand
GGTCTCCCCGTTGGCCGCCCGGGCGGCCATGAACCAGCCGCGCCGCTCCTTTTTCCCCGCCGGAAAGTCGCGGCTTTCGGGGACGCGGCCGGCCTCGCGCATCCGCTCGAGCACGCGATCGAATTCGGGGCCATCGGCGAGCCATTCGGGCTGCATCGCGAACAATCGCAGGAACGGCTGGTTGAAGAACACCAGGCTGCGATCGGCGCCGAACTGCGCGACGCCGGCCGAGAGGCGATCGAGCATGTCGCGCTGGGCACGGAGGAAGCGCTGAAGATCGCCGCGCGCCTCCTCGAGCTCCTCGATGTCGACCGCATAGCCGGC
>CAXSHP010000021.1:0-8533 GCA_964236935.1 uncultured Sphingomonadaceae bacterium | reverse complement strand
GGACGGTGCGCATCATCGCCTCGCCCGCCTCGCGCGCCGCCGCGGCGGCGGCGACCGGGCCGCGTCCGCTGTCGCCCTCGACCAGCTCGAGGCCGCGGGTGATGACGTCCTGCGCGCTGTCGCCCTCGACCGCGCGGACATAGGCCGAATTGACCAGGCTCAGCCGCAGATCGGGGCCGCGATGCCACATCGGCACCGGCGCCGCCTCGATCAGCGCGGCGAGCGCATCGAGCGCATCGCGCAGATGCGCGCCGTCATGCTCGAGCCGGTCGATCTCGCGCTGGCTGTCGGTCGTGTCGAACAGCCACAGCAGCACCGCGCCGCGCCCGAGCGCCGCCGGCGCCGGTCCGCCACGCACGACGAGGATGCGCGCCGAGGCCGGCACGCGCAACGGCCGATCGACCCGAGCGCCGCCCGCCTTGGCCGCGGCGATGTCGGCGGCGAGCGCCGCCGCGTCGCTGTCCTCGATCCCCGATTCGGGGGTGATCAGATCGGGCAGGAAACGCGGCACGCGATCGAGCCCGAGCCGCGCGGCGAGCCGCTCGGGCGCCTCGATGCGGCCGTCGGCGAAGATCAGCAGCGGCACCGCGGGCGCCGAATCGAGCAAGGTATTGAGCAACGCCGCGCTTTCGCCGCTCCCCTGCGCCGCGCGAATGCGCCGCCAGCCGACGATCGTCGCCCACAAGGCGGCGCCGAGCCACAGCGCGAGAACGAGCGCGACGACGACGGCCTCGAGCGGAGTAAGGACGATCATCGCGCCTGCTTAGAGACGAAGCTCGGGGAGCGGAAGCTCAGGTCGAACACGTCGGGAGAGGGATCTTAGCGCGCGATGACATTCACTTGATGTTCCCCCGCGAAGGCGGGGGTCCAGTCCCAAGCAAAAGAGTCTTCGTCCGGTCTGGACCCCCGCCTCCGCGGGGGAACACGACAGCGATCCGCAGTCATCACTCTAGTAGCGGTAATGATCGGGCTTGAATGGTCCCTCGGGCGAAACGCCGATATAGCTCGCCTGCTTCGGCGTCAGCTTGGTCAGCTTGACCCCGAGCTTGTCGAGATGGAGCGCGGCGACCTTCTCGTCGAGGTGCTTGGGCAGCACGAACACCTGCTTGGCGTAATGGCCGGGCTTGGTCCACAGCTCGATCTGCGCGAGCACCTGATTGGTGAAGCTCGACGACATCACGAAACTCGGATGGCCGGTGGCGCAGCCGAGATTGACGAGGCGGCCCTTGGCCAGCACGATGATCGCCTTGCCGTCGGGGAATTCGACGAGGTCGACCTGCGGCTTGATCTCGGTCCATTTGTAGTTCGACAAAGCGTTGATCTGGATCTCGCTGTCGAAGTGGCCGATGTTGCACACGATCGCCATGTTCTTCATGTGGGTCATATGCTCGGCGGTGATCACGTCAGCGTTGCCGGTCGCGGTGACGAAGATGTCGGCGCGGGTGACCGCTTCCTCCATCGTCACGACCTCATAGCCCTCCATCGCCGCCTGCAGCGCGCAGATCGGATCGACCTCGGTGACGAGCACGCGCGCGCCGCCGTTGCGCAGCGACGCGGCCGAACCCTTGCCGACGTCGCCGAACCCGGCGACGGTCGCGACCTTGCCCGCGAGCATCACGTCGGTCGCGCGGCGGATCGCGTCGACCAGGCTCTCCTTGCAGCCGTAGAGATTGTCGAACTTCGACTTGGTCACGCTGTCGTTGACGTTGATCGCGGGGAACGGCAGCTCGCCCTTCTTTGCGATCTCGTAGAGGCGGTGCACGCCGGTGGTCGTCTCCTCGGACACGCCCTTGATGTTCTTGACCGTCTCGCTGATGTAGCCGGGCTTGCGCGCGACGAACGCCTTGAGCGCGCGATGAAACTCGACCTCCTCGTCGTTCTCGGGCTCGGCGAGCGTGCCGCCGGCCTCGAGCTTGGCGCCGAGCAGCGCGAACATCGTCGCGTCGCCGCCGTCGTCGAGGATCATGTTGCAGGTCTCGCTGTTCCCCCAGTCGAAGATGCGATCGACATAGTCCCAATATTCGCCGAGCGTCTCGCCCTTGATCGCGAAGACCGGAACGCCCGACGCGGCAATCGCGGCGGCGGCATGGTCCTGCGTCGAGAAGATGTTGCACGACGCCCAGCGGACCTGCGCGCCCAATGCGGTCAGCGTCTCGATCAGCACCGCGGTCTGGATCGTCATGTGGAGCGAGCCGGTGATGCGGGCACCTTTAAGCGGCTGCGACGCGCCGAATTCCTCACGCAGCGCCATCAGCCCGGGCATCTCGGTCTCGGCGATGCTGATCTCCGCGCGGCCATAATCGGCGAGCGCGATGTCGCGCACGACATAATCGGTGAACTGGTCGAGCGGTTGCGTGGCCACGGCGGAGAACTCCTGTCGAATTGTCGGGAGGCCGCGCGGCAGGGGCGGCCGGTTCCGGCTCGATTAGCCGCCGCCGATCGCAAAGGCAATAGGATATAAAGGTTTCTTTATATGTGAAGCTCAGGCGTGGCCGGTCGTGGCCGCGAGCATGCGCGTGTCCACGCCCGCCGCGGCGAACGCCGCCGACCAGCGTTCGCCGACCGGCGTGTCGAACAGCAGCACGTCGTTGCCCGGGGTCGCGAACCAGCCGTGGCGCGCCATCTCCGCGTCGAGCTGGCCTTCGGCCCAGCCGGCATAGCCGAGCGCGACCAGGAAGCGCGCCGGTCCCCGGCCTTCCGCCAGCGCGCGCAGCACGTCGAGCGTGCCCGTCAGCGCCCAACGATCGTCGACTCGCAACGTATCGTCGCCGCCCCAATCGAGCCCGTGGAGCACGAAGCCGCGCTGCGGCTCGACCGGCCCGCCGACGTGGACCGGCACGTCGGGCGCGACGCCGACCGGAATCTCGAGCTGCGCGAGCAGGCCGTGGAGCCCGAGGCGCGGCACGATCCGCCCGATGCCGATCCCCAGCGCGCCGTTCGCGTCATGCGCGCACAAGGCGATCGCCGCGCGCTCGAAGCGCGGATCGCCGATGCCCGGCATCGCGAGGAGGAGGTGGCCGCTGAGAAAGGCTGGCGCGGGCATCGCATGATCTAGAGACCAAACGGGCGCGAGGTCCAGCCCTTCCAACCGGCGGAAACAAGCTTTAGAGCGCCGGCCAAGCGCTCGCGCTGGGAATCATGGAAGGACGAACGATGACGATCAAGGTTGGCGACAAGGTGCCCGAGGCGAACTTCGTGACGATGGGCGAAAGCGGCCCCGAGCCGGTGTCCGGCGACGCCTTTTTCAAGGGTCGCAAGGTTGCGCTCTTCTCCGTTCCCGGCGCGTTCACCCCGACCTGCTCGGCCAAGCACCTCCCCGGGTTCGTCGAGAAAGCCGGCGACCTCAAGGCCGCGGGCATCGACGAAGTCGCCTGCACCTCGGTCAACGACGCATTCGTGATGGGCGCGTGGAGCAAGGCGAGCGGCGTCGACGGCAAGGTGACGATGCTCGCCGACGGCAACGGCGCGTTCGCCAAGGCGGTCGGGCTCGAGATGGACGGCAGCAAGTTCGGCATGGGCATGCGCGGCCAGCGCTATTCGATGGTGGTCGACGATGGCGTCGTGACCCAGCTCAACGTCGAAGGTCCCGGCGAATTCCGCGTGAGCAGCGCGGAGCATATGCTGTCGCAGCTCTGATCGCTCAGGCGGTCCCCGCGCCCGCGTCCGCCTGGTCGTCGGCCAGGGTGACGCGGTCGCGGCCGCCCATTTTCGAGGCATAGAGCGCGGCATCGGCGCGCGCCAGCACGTCGTCCAGCGTCTGATCGGAGGCGCGCAGCGCGGCCACCCCGAAGCTGGCCGTCAAATCGCGCCCCGCCCCGTCGAGATCGAGCGCGCAGACCCCCGCGCGAATGCGCTCGACCACCTCGAGCGCAGTGCCCGGGAAAGTGTCGACCAGGAGGAAGGCGAACTCCTCCCCGCCGATCCGCCCGACCGAATCGCCGACGCGAACCGACCCGCTGACATGCCGGGCGAAGCGTTGCAGCGCGACGTCGCCCGCGGCGTGGCCGAACCGGTCGTTGAGCTGCTTGAACTGATCGAGATCGGCCAGCACCACGCTCAGCGGCAGGCGCTGGCGACGGCAATGGGCGATCGACTGCGCGGCCGCCTGCTCCAGCCCGCGCCGGTTGAGAATGCCGGTCAGCGGGTCGACCGTCGCGAGCAGGCGCATCCGCGCGGCGAGATCGGCGGCCAGCAGGAACACCGCCGACACGCCGACGGCCAGGAAGCCCGCCGGCGATACCAGCAGCAAGACGTTGCGATAGAGCTCGAAGTCGGGCGCGCGATCGAGCAGCGTCGAGCCTGCGCCCCAGATGACCATCGCGATCTCGAACAGAGCGAAGCCGAGCAGCACGGCGATCGCGGTCTTCTCGGCCGGATCGGGCACGCGGCCGCGCTCGATCATCGTCGCCGCCGCCAGCGTCATGAAAATCGCCCACGGGACGAGTTGCGGTGCCCAGCGCAGCAAGGTCGTCGGCGCCAACCAGGCGACCAGCCCGCCCCCCGCGATCGTCACCGCGCAGACGATCACCAGTTCGATGCGGCGCAACGGCGCCCCGGCACGCTGACGGAAGCCGACCAGGAGCAATGCGGCGGAGATATTCGACAAGATCGCCGAACAGAAATCGAGCATCACCAGCCCGCGATGTTCGGTCGCAGCGACGAGCCTGAGGATCCACAGCAGCGTCGCGACGGCGAAAACCGCGGACCAGGTGGCGGCGTGCCTCGGACGGCCGAACATCTGGTAGCCGGCCGCAAGGATCACGCTGAGCAGCGCGCTCGTTGAAATGAGATAAACAAAAGAGAATGCCGTGGGGATCATCGCTGCGGCCCTTCTCGACAGACGTTATAAGAGTCAATTTGGGATATTGCACTTGCCGTTCGAGCACGACGGCAATGATCGACGCCCCCTCGACTGCGTTCGATGGAAGACGATATTATAAATCCATTTCGGATCAATCTATCGGCTGCTCAGCCCGCGGCGAGAAAGTCCCGTATCGTTCGGCCAAGCTCCGGCCGGGTCACCGCGCTCATATGGTTGCCCGGAAGCTCGGCATATTGCCCGTGCGCCAGGCGGTCGGCCAGCGCCGGCGACGAGCCGGTGTCGTGGTCGTCGGCCCCGGCCGCGACCAGCACCGGCATGGCGATCGCCGCCATCTCGCCGATGGTCGTGTCGACGAAGCTGTCGAGCAGCGGCAGCATCGCCACGGGATCGGCGCCGGTGGTCTTGAGGAACGCCTCGGCCAGCCATTCGGACGATCCGCGCCGATGGCTGCCGATACCGAGCAATATGGCGCGGAAGTGATCGCTGCGGGCGCCGACGTCGACAATTCCGTCGAGGCCCATGCCGGCGATCACCGCGCGACGGGGTGCCGCGCCGCGCACGAGCATGCGCATCGCGGTCCGCGCACCGAGCGAATAGCCGCCGAGGTCATAGTCCGTCAGGCCGAGGTGCGCGATCAGCGCGAGCCCGTCGTCGGCCAATATGTCGGCGGGATAAGCGGCGGGATCGTGCGGTGCGGCGCTCGCGCCGTGGCCGCGCAGGTCGGGCAGGATCACGCGAAAGCCCGCGGCGGCGATCGTCACGGCATGCCCCCATTTGATCCAGTTCACATAGCCGTTGGAGAACAGGCCGTGGAGCAGCACCACCGCACGCCCCGCCCCCGTCTCGCGCCACGCGAGCGCGGTGCCGTCGCGCGCCGCGAACCGCTGGATCGGGAGGTCAGGCGGGAAGCTTGTCAACGGCCGTTACCCAGCACTCGACGACATTTGCGCCATCATCGTCTATTCAAGCTACGGCGGAATACCGAAACTATCATCGTCGTCATCGCGCCCGCCGCCGCGAACGCCATGTCTTTCTGCGTATCCCACATGTCACCTTGTTGACCGTTGTACGCATCGGCTTTCGGCCCCGCGACAGCCAATGTCAGCAGCCATTCAAAGATTTCGTAGAGGCAGCTGGCCGCGAGGACGAACTCGACCGCCACGTAAAGCGCCATTCCGGCACGCAGCCGGCCGTAGCGGATCAGTGCCTCACGCACCGGCGTGACCGCGAGCATCCCGAAGCTCAGATGAACCAGCCGGTCGTAATGATTGCGCGCAAAGCCGAACGTTTGGGTAATCGAAACGCCGAACAACGCCCGGCTCCAACCGTCATAAGGCACGTTGCTGTAGGTGTAGCGACCGCCGAGCGTATGCAGCAGGAAGAAAATCAGGACGCAGGCCACTGCCGCGTCCGACAACGGCCAACGCCGCAGCAGCCAGGGCCCCGTGAGCAAGAGCACCACGGTCGGAATATGCTGGAGCGCAGCGTCATGGGGGTAAGGCTGGTCGACCTGGGCCAGGCCTACTGCCACGGCCAAGCCCACCAACATCCCATGTTGCGCGGAGGAAAGCGCCTTCCACACGGAATGGCCCTTCAATTGATCACGCCGCCTTCTTGAGGTGCCGTCGGCCGAGCAGTTCCGCGATCTGCACCGCGTTGAGCGCGGCCCCCTTGCGCAGATTGTCGGAGACGCACCACAGCACGAGGCCGTTGTCGACCGTCGGGTCCTCGCGGACGCGGCTGACATAGGTCGCGAACTCGCCGACGCACTCGATCGGGGTCACATAGCCGCCGTCCTCGCGCTTGTCGACGAGCATGATGCCCGGCGCCTCGCGCAGGATCGCCTGCGCCTGCTTCGCGGAGATCTCGTTCTCGAACTCGATGCTGATCGCCTCGCTATGCCCGACGAACACCGGCACGCGCACGCACGTCGCGACCACCTTGATCTTGGGATCGAGGATCTTCTTGGTCTCGACCACCAATTTCCACTCTTCCTTGGTGAAACCGTCATCGAGGAAAACGTCGATGTGCGGGATCACGTTGAATGCGATCTGCTTGGTGAACTTCTTCGGTTCGGCCTGGTCGCCAACGAAGATGTTGCGGCTCTGCTCGAACAGCTCGTCCATCCCCGCCTTGCCCGCACCCGAGACCGACTGATAGGTCGAGACGACGACGCGCTTGATCTTCGCCGCGTCGTGGAGCGGCTTAAGCGCGACCACCATCTGCGCGGTCGAGCAGTTCGGGTTGGCGATGATGTTGCGCCGGAGATAGCCGTCGATCGCCTGCGGATTGACCTCGGGGACGATCAACGGGACGTCGGGATCCATCCGGTAGAGCGACGAATTGTCGATCACCGTGCAGCCGGCCTTGGCGAATCGCGGTGCATGGACCTTGGTCGCGTCCGATCCGATCGCGAACAGCGCGATATCCCACCCGGCGGGATCGAAATGCTCGATATTCTGGACCTTGAGCATCTTACCCGTTTCGCCGAACTCGATCTCGTCCCCCTGGCTGCGCGACGAGGCGAGGACCGCAATCTCGGCGATCGGAAATTCGCGCTCGGCGAGGATGTTGAGCATCTCGCGCCCGACATTGCCCGTCGCCCCCGCGACCACCACCCGATACGCCATGTCACTCTGCTCCGTTGAATCGATGGGGGCGATTGGCGCGCCGCGACGGATTTGTCCAGCGTTCCCCGGCGGGGGGTCGGGGTCCAGCGAGAGAAGAGCCCGGACCCCGGCCTCCGCCGGGGAACAGTCTATTTCGTTACAGTGCGATCGAGAAAGCCTTCGATCGTCCGCCAGACATGGACCTGCACGCCGTCGCCCGAGGGTGCATGGGTCTTGCCCGGATAGACCATCATCTCGAACGGCTTCGCGGCGGCCTGGAGCGCGGCGAACAGCGCGGTCGAATTCTCGAACACGACATTGTCGTCGGCCATGCCGTGGAGCACGAGCAGCGGATCGTCGATCTTCGTCGCGGCGGTCAGTGCGTCCGAGGCGGCATAGGGCTTCGCGTCGATCGTCGGATTGCCGAGGTAGCGCTCGGTGTAATGGGTGTCGTACAATTCCCAACGCGTCACCGGCGCACCCGAGACGCCCGCCGCGAATGCATGCGGCGCCGCCTCGAGCAGCCTGAGCGTCATATAGCCGCCGTACGACCAGCCGTAGACCGCGACGCGCTTGGGATCGACGAAATCCTGCGCCTTGAGCCAGTCGAGCCCGGCGAGCTGGTCGGCGACCTCGGCTTGCCCCATCGCGTGATAGATCGCATCCTCGAACGCCTTGCCGCGATCGGGCGTCCCGCGCCCGTCGAGCGAGAAGACGATCCAGCCCTGGTCGACGAGATATTGCTCGATCGGCGGCTGCCACGCGCGCGTCACCTGCCGCCCCGCGCCGGGCCCGCCGTAGACCACGACCAGCACCGGATAGCGCTTACCGGGTTCGCGCGGCGGGCTGAGCAGCTTGTACTGGAGCGCCTCGCCGCTCCTGGCCGCGATCGTGCCGAACGCGTGACGTGGCTCGCGAGGTAAGGCGCGTACGGGTGGCTCGCGTCGAGCTTGTTCTCCTCGATCCAGGCGATCCGCTTCCCCGCAGTGTCGGCGAGATAGACCTGCGGCGGCTGCGCCGGCGACGAGCGGAAGATCAGCGCGCGCGTCGCCGCTTTGTCCATCACCACCTGGTCGTTCCACCAGCCCGCCTCGGTGATCCG
>CAXSHP010000020.1:19593-23889 GCA_964236935.1 uncultured Sphingomonadaceae bacterium | reverse complement strand
GAGGCCGCCAGGCCGCTCGGACCCATCGCTTACGTGCTGCGGGCGCGCACCGTCCTGCTGCGCGATCTCGGCGCGGCGCTGTCGCCGTTCAGCGCGTTCCAGCTTCTTCAGGGCATCGAGACGCTGCCGCTGCGCATGCCGCGCCACTGCGAGAACGCGCTGCGCGTGGCGCAATTCCTCGCCGCCCGCGCAGACGTGACCAAGGTGATCCATCCTTCGCGACAGACCGGAATCCAGCGCGAACGCGCGGACCGCTACCTTGTCGGCGGTTTCGGCGGCCTCGTCGGCTTCGAGCTCGAAGGCGGGCGCGCGGCGGGCCGCCGCTTCATCGACGCGCTGCGGCTGTTCTATCATGTCGCCAACATCGGCGACGCGCGCAGCCTCGCCATCCATCCGGCGTCGACGACCCACTCGCAGCTCTCCGCCGACGAGCAGTTCGCGACCGGCGTGTCCGACGGCTATGTCCGGCTCTCGATCGGCCTCGAACATATCGACGACATCCTCGCCGATCTTGGTCAGGCCCTCGCCGCCGCGCGCTGACGGATGCGTCTCGTTGCGGCCGGCCCCCGCGCTACGGCCGGTCGCTCACCCCGGAGGCGGCCACGAGGCTCTCGAGGCGGTGCACCATCGTCGCCTCGGACGCGCCGTCGTTGAAGTGCTGGCAATAGGCGCCGTCCTGGTCGGTGATGTAGACCAGGGCGCTGTGCGGGACCGCGTAACCCTCCGGATCCTCTTCATCCGGAGCCTTTTCGGCATAGACCTTATAGGCTTGGCGGACCGCGTCGATCTTGTCTTTCGACCCGGTCAAGCCGGTGAACCGAGGGTAGCTCGACCGGAGAAACGCTTTCATCGTCGGCGGATCGTCTCGTTCCGGATCGACGGTGATGTACAACGGGGCGAACCGCTCCGCGGCATCGCCAAGCTGATCGAGCACTTTCGTCAGCTTGCCGAGCGTTTCGGGACAAACCTTGCGGCAGTGAGTGAAGCCAAAAAAGATCATCATGAACCGGCCGCGATAGGTCGCATCGGTGACGGCACGGCCATCATGGTCGGTCAACGAGAATGAGCCGCCGACTCTCACGCGGGAAACCATCGCACTCCTTTCCGATCACCCGATCGTCGTCATCGTCGGGAAGGATCGCGCTTCGCCCCCGGGTCGACCGAGGATTTCAACGGTCGACGTAAAGGACGAGATCGACCTCGCCCCCGATCGCCAGGTCGACGACCAGATCCTGCTCGCTGACCACGGCGTTCGCTTTCGAGTCACCGACCGCTAGCGCTTCGCCCTCGACGATCGCCATGCCATCCTGCTCCAGCCGCCATTTGCCGGATCCTTGAACGAAATTGGCCAGAGCGATCCTGACCGTTCGCCCGCGCGCGCTTGCATCCGGCTGGATCGTGAGCACGAGTGCCTTGGCATCCGGCAGGTACACCGCCCGTAACACATCGGCGTAGCGCGAAATGTCCGCCAGGTTCGGTTGCGCGAAATGCGCCTCGGTCCAGGGCTCGCTGTAGAGCTTGTGCAGTCCGTCGCTCACGTTCAGCCGGGCGTAGGGGATCAATGCGTTCCCCACCCAAGGGTCCATGTTCACGAAATGCCCCGACTCATCGTACAACTCGTCGCGACGGGGATAGAACAGGCCTCCCCGTTCCCAGGTCGGATCCTGATACGTATCCACGTAATGAAGCAGTTGCTCGAGGCGCTGGACGTCTCCCATCTCGGAAAACCACAGAGCCGAAAGACCGAACGCCGAACTGGGCCCGGCGAAGCGCTCGATGCGCTCTCCCATCATGCCCACGGCGATCGGCGAAAGCATCCCCGGCTCGGGCTCTTCGAATGCGTCGGCGACCTGACGCGGATACAATCCGCGGACGAACATCGGATTCCACGCGTTCATGACGCTGGCGGTGTAGCTGTTTTCGGAACCGACGATCGCGTCCTGCTTGATGAAATAGAAGGAGAAGAAATTATCCCCGGTCATCCAACCCTTGCGGCGCCATGCCGCTTCATGCGCGCGCGTGACTTCGTCGGCATATTCGCTTCCCTTGCGGACATCATGAAAACGGAAGCCCAGCATCGGAAACTGGTTGCAGACCAGGAAGACCATATTGGGTTCGCACGCGATGCCGAGAAATCCACTTTCCACCATTTGCCAATACAAGACTTCGTTCAACATCGAGAAATCATAGGCAAAGTTTTCGGCGCCTGAGGCAAATATCGGTTTGAATTCGAAGGTCAGGCCCCCTTCCCGCTCATAACGATCGTCGTCGAACAACACCCCGAACATGCCCGCCATGGCATGGACGTGCCCGCTGTACATGATATTCTCTTTAACGACCGGGTCCCGCCAGCCTTCGCGCAGCTCCTCCAGGTCGCGATCGAGAAATTTGCTCGATTTGCTGGTGTGCTCCCAATATCCCCAAACATCGTAGCGCAGCATCTTGCGCATGAGATGGGCGTAGCTGTTCCTGAAGGCACCGGGCGCGGCAGGCAGATGGTGGTAATGGGCGACGCCCAGCGCATAGGCCATCCACGCCAGCTGATAGCGATAGGACGTGGTATACTCCTGGCCGGCCTCCGCACTCCCCATGTGCGCCCAATCCCCGTCGAGATTGTTCGCCAGATTGGCGATGTGACGCAGATGGCCGACCTGCTTGGCGTCAAGCTTCGGCAACCTCTTGGCATCGACCGGCACTTGGCTCGGTGACGTCTCATCGATGCGTTCCGCGGCGACGCTCATCAGATCCTCCATAGCTGCCCGGCGCCCGCCTGCCGGCGCGCCGGGCCCGGCGACATCGAGCCTCCGCGCCTTTCCCAAAGCCGCAACGGCCCGTGTTCGGTCTCGCCTAGGATGCGCGCGCGCAGCCAAAAGTCAACCATCCGAGACCACCACCGGAAACGAACGACCATTTTTTTCTTTGAACCGGTCGTCGTCTGCGATAGTGCGGCAAGAGGCGCCGATTGCACGCGCCGAAGCCGCTCGACAGAGGCGGAAAGCATCGACGTTGAAGGCAAATAGCCGCGTCCGGGGAGAGTTGGCGTGAAACGCGGTATCGCTTGGATAGGCAGATCGTCGGCGCTGCTCGCGCTGGTTGCGGGGAGCTACGGCCCGGTCGGGGCCGCTGCCGCGCCGGGCGGCCAAGCAAGCAGCGCGCAGGCATCGCTGTACGATCTCAACGCCGACGTCACGACTTCGGACGGTCGGCCGCTGTCCCTCGCCCGGCTGCGTGGGACCCCGCTCCTCTTCACGATGTTTTTTACGACCTGTCCGGGCATGTGCCCGATGATGACGCGGCAGATCCAGGCGTTGGAGGATCGCCTGAACTCGACGGATCGCGCGAAGCTCCGAATTGTCATGGTGTCCTTCGACCCCGGCGACACGGTGGAGCGGCTGAGAATCTATGCGAAGCTCTATCAAATAGATCTGTCGCGCTGGACGGTCGCCCGCGCGGATCTGCGGACGATCGCGGCCCTGGGTCGCTTCGCCGGCATCGCATTCCAGAGAATGCCGAACGGCATGTACGCGCATGACGCGCTCGTGGATCTCATCGACCCGCGAGGGCGGATCGTTGCCAGCGTGCCCAACACGTCGCTCGACGATCCCCGTCTTCCTGCCCTGGTGAGAGGCACCATCGCGCGAAGTCTATAAGCTCAGGAGAAACCGGCGTCATGAAAAGTCTCTACCGCGGCGGGCTGCTGACCTGCGCCTTGCTGGGGATGAGCGGCAGCTTGCAGGCCGCCGCCCCCGATCCGGCGCCGGCACCGTCGTTTGCCGCGGCATCGGCCGATCCGGCCTACCCGGCTCTCGATGCAAAGCAGGTCGGGGCCCTTCGGCACCTCATCGCGCTGGCGAACCAGCGGGATGGGGATTGGACGGACATGGAGGAGCCGCCGCCGGGCCAGGGACAATTCGACGAGAAACAGTATCAAATCCCCTTCATGACCTATGCGCTCGCGGTGACGCAAACCCAGCAGACCCCGGCGTATAGAGAGCTCTATAAATCGGCGATCGACCGCAATATCCATAAGATGCTGCGCAATGACGTATGGGAGCAGAAGTGGCTCAATGTCTTGGCCGATCCGCACTTCAAGAAATATCTTGCCGCGTCGACCGATTGGCGCGACCCGGTCCGCGACAAGAATATCATGTACAGCGGGCACCTGCTGCAAATGATCGGCCTGTACGAGGTCCTCTACTACGATCGTAAGTGGGATAAGCCCGGATCGATAAAGTTCACCCTCGTAAGCGACCCGAGTTTCTCCAGGAGCTACGATTTCACCGGACTGGCCAAGGC
>CAXSHP010000020.1:14943-19583 GCA_964236935.1 uncultured Sphingomonadaceae bacterium | reverse complement strand
CTCAACGGCATTGTCATCGGCATCAATTCGATGATCTATTCGCCGTCGGGCGGCAATGTCGGCATCGGGTTCGCGATTCCCGCCGAACTGGCCAAGGCGATCGTCGATCAGTTCGTCTCGAGCGACTTCACCGGTGCCGAATGCGAGCCGAACCTGATATTTGCCGCCTGCAATCAGCATCCGGTGCTGGGCTTGATGAGCTACGACCAGGTCCATGGCACCAAACTTGCCGACCTTCGCGACCCCTTTTTCAAGAAGGCGTCCGAGCTGGGGATGATCAACCGCGACCGGCGGATGTCCTGGCCCTATGCGGTCAAGGAAAAAACGAACGTAAATCTTGTCATGCCGGCCAATGACGGCTGGACCGGCGTCATGATGAACGGCTGGAAACATGACGTGATCACCCAGATCTACCCGACGCAAAAGCAGGCGTCGGTGCCCGTCATGTTGGGCCATGACGCCCCGGCTTCGCGGGCATTTTGGGCCGATCCGCGCGCGTCCCTCAACTACGGCATGTTTGCGGCCTATGCGGCCGAAGTCGGCGACAGCGACACGCGCCAGGCGATGCTGGCCTATGCGGATGGCAATTTCGCACCGGTCTGGCGGAACGGGCGCTATTTCTACCCGATGCGGCTGACCGGCGCGGCCGGCGCATCGCGCGCTCCCCTCCAGGGGCTGGCGGCGGCGACCGGCGGCGGATCCGCGCCACCGGCGCCTGATCCCGAACCATCGAGCGAGCGCGCGGTGCATCCGCTCGCCGGCAATGCGCTGCTGGCGCTGGCGCGTCTGGATCCCGGCATGGGCATCTGGAAAACCTACAACGATCTCGGTGCGACCTACGTCGCCGGTGGCCCCGAATTGGTCGACGTCGCTTATCCGACGGTCGTTGTCCGGCAGGCCTATTACGACCGGGCCAAGGACACGCTGGCGATCGGCCTGATTCCGGGTTCGGACGATCGCGGTCGCATCACGTTCGACATCAAGAACCTGAACCGGCGCGCCACTTACGACGTCCTCGTCGACGGCCGCCCTGCGGCGCGCATCGCCCGAGGCCGGCTCGAAGCAAGCAACCAGGACGTGGCATTGGCCTGGGGTAAGGCGGGCATGCTTCATGTCGCCCTTACGCTTGGCGAAGGGAAGAGCATCGTGATCCGGCCCGGGGCAGCGGCGACCATCGCTGCGCGGTGAGGCGCAACGGCGCTGCGCAATCGGGTCCCCTCTTTCACGGAGGGAGGCCACGGGCGTTGTGCCCGGCATATTGCCGCTTGCCGGTGATGCCGCGCCCGTACATCATGGAGCCGATGAAATGAACGAAGCCGCTTGTTAAACGGCTAAGGGCTTAGCCGGAAGAGTCAGACATGGCACGGACCGTGGGATCGAACGGTGCGAAGACCGCGATAGCGATCCGGCGAGCCGGCATCCGGCTGATCTACGAGCACGGTTTCGAGGCGATGAGCCTTCGCGAACTCGCCGCCGATGTCGGCGTCCAGCCGGGCTCGCTCTACAAATATTTCACCAACAAGGAAGGACTGCTGGTCGATATCATGCGGAGCCATGGCGTGAGGCTGCTCGACTCCGTCGAGACGGCCCTGGCCGATGTCGAGGGTCCGGGCCGGCGCCTCGAGGCGTTCGCGACCTTTCACCTTTCCTGGCACCGCACGCGCCACATGGAACTGCAGATCATGAACCACGAATTGCGCGCGTTGAGCCCGAAGCCGCGCGCAGAGATGGTCGCGCTTCGCCGGGGATATGAAAAATTTCTCGAAGATATTCTGGCAGCCGGTGCCGAGCTTGGCGAATTCTGCATTCAGGACGTCCGCGTCGCCACCTTTGCAATCCTGGCGATGCTGACGGGAATTGGCGTTTGGTATCGACCCGGCGGCCGGCTGGAGCTTGAAAAGATCATCCAGGTCTATCTGACCTTGATCACCCGGGGGGTGACGAATCCCAAATGGGATCTGCCCGCATCCAGAAACTCGCGTCTCGAGAAGCTCGAGCCCGACTATGCGGAATGATCGGTCGTCCTTGGCACTATCGCGGCGCGAGCTCCTCGGTGCGGCGTGTGCGGTAGCTCTGCCGAGCGCTGCCGCGGGCCAAGCGGCGCCGGCCGTCTGGCAGAACCTGGTCGAGCAGCCGCCCCGCCCGCTGAAATTCGTGAGCCGGTCCGGCGCGATCGTCGACCTGGCGGCGCTGACGGGCCACCCCCTGCTGATCAACCTGTGGGCGACTTGGTGCGGGCCGTGCGTGGTTGAGCTGCCTGCGCTCGATCGCCTTCAACGCGCTTATGGCGCACGACTGACAGTCATCCCGGTGTCGGTCGATCGCGATGGCTTCGCGGCGATCGACTATGCCTATCAGCGGCTGAAGATACGATCGCTGGGGGCCTATTGCGACGCGGACATGTCCTTCGCGAATGCGCTCGGGTTGGAGAGCCTCCCGGCGAGCTGGGTCGTAAGCGCGAACGGCGGCTTCCTGGCTCGTCGGCGCGGAGGCGCCTCGTGGGATGACGCCGAGGAGCGGACAGCGCTCGACCGCTTCATTTCCTAGAGTCGTTCATTCTGGTCGAATCGTTCCCCGGCGAAGGCCGGGGTCCAGATGGGAGACCTGGTTGGTGGGCACCGAGCCTCCACCACGGCCTTCCCGACTGGACCCCGGCCTCCGCCGGGGAACTGGAATGGGTCAATCTGAGGGAAACAAACTTCAGGGCGCGATGACACTCGCTTGAATCGTTCCCCCGCGAAGGCGGGGGTCCAGCCCGCAACAAACGGTCTTGGCCAGGTCTGGACCCCCGCCTTCGCGGGGGAACAAGCAAGGCACCTAAAGCCGTCAGGCTCTAGGGAGAGGGATAGGCGAACTCGAGCCGATCGGATCGACAATCGAGCAATCTCTGTGTCGTTCGCTGCCCTCAGACAACGGGCATCACGACAAAGTCGCGATGCCCGTGTTACCCATAGCCTAATCTATCGATCAGAAATTGGCGCGCAGGCCGATGTAGAACTTGCGGCCGAGCACATCGTAAGTCTGCGCATCGGTGGCACCAAAGCCAGTGTAGGTCGGCGGGCCCTTGTCGGCGAGATTGTCGACCCCGAATGTCAGCCGGAACATCCTGTTGACATTGGCCGTCAAGCTGAAGTCGAAGTAATTGACCGACTTCACCCCAGGACTTGTTCCTCCCGTCACAGTACCCGAATCACGCATATGGTCGATAAAGCGCCACCGCAGCAGCGCATCGAACTCATGGACGTTATAGTCGAATGTGGTCGTCGCCTTCCACTTCGGTTTCGAGATGCCGTATGAGTCGATTTGGGAGTCGCCGATCGTACCGGCGTAATTGAGGCTCCTCGCAGTCGGATCAGACTGGATGTCGAACGAGATGAGGTAATTCACGACGGTATTGAAATGCAGCGATCCGGGGTCGCCCGCCAGTCCGAGATCGCTGAGATCGAGGCGCCAATCGGCCTGGAAATCGAGCCCGGTCGTCTTGAAAGTGGCAAGATTAAGCTCGGGTATCTCGATCTCGACCGGGGTGCCGCCACCGGGATCGCGCGTAATTAGAGCACAATAATAATTGTCCGCCGAGTAGGTCGAGTTCGATCCGTCGCGGTTGAAGCATTTCGCCAGCGAAATATTTCCAGGCACTTCGCCAATCGCGTTCTTGATCTTGATGCTATAGTAATCGACCGAAAGATTGACGTGCGACAGCCACGGCGAACCGAACCGGGAAGACCAGACGCCCCCCACCGAGAAAGTGTCGGCCGTTTCCTGCTTCAGCTTGGCGTTCGACAGCGTCTGTGACACGGCGACGGGATAATTATCGTTATAGCTGTCGACGATGGACGCAGGCACGCCCGTCGCGAGGCACAGCGCCCTGACCTGCGCACCATTGGCGCTGCCCCGGTAAGGGCCGCCCAACGAGCAGGGATCGCCCTCACCGTTCGCCGGATCGCCGATGTTGGTGAAGCCGCCCGCCTGCGCCCTGAACAGCTCACCGACGCTCGGCGCGCGGATCGCGCGATTGTATCCCCCCCGAAGTCGCAGACCGTCCGCGACCGCCCAATCGCCTTCCGCCTTGTAAGTGTAGACCGTGCCGACGGTATCATAGTGCGAGACGCGTCCCGCCAGGTCCAGGTTCAGCTCATGGACGAACGGCAGGTCTTTGAGCACCGGCACGAGGAGTTCGCCGTAGAATTCCTTGACGTTCGTCGAGCCGGCGCCCGCAGCCGATCCGAGGTTTCCGAGGAAGTCCGATGTCGGCGGGATGCGGGGAGCGCCGTCGGGGGTCTGGCTGACCGTGACGAGAAAGCTCGTGTCCGGGGTGAAGCGATAGCTCGTCTTCCGATAATCCGCACCGACCGCGAACCGCAGGGCGCCGGCGGGCAGATCGAGCAGCTTGCCCTGAAGGTTCGCCTCGAAATTATCCTGGCTCGTTCTGGTGAATGTCGTCGCATCCCGCCGAATATAAGCGAGGCAGTCGGCGGGCTGCGGCGCCGCGCTGAAAACATTGTAGCCGCTGCATAATGAAGGATTTTCCAGCAGTCGCTGGACCGCGGTCAGGCTCCCCCCCTGCGTCATCGCGGTCGTGTCGACGCGGCCACGTGATCCGTAGGCATCCCAGGTCCAATCGGTCCCCGGGATCTTGC
>CAXSHP010000020.1:2662-14933 GCA_964236935.1 uncultured Sphingomonadaceae bacterium | reverse complement strand
TCTGATATGTCTCGTAGCGGGTCTGCGCTCTGGTTGCCCCCAGCGAAGCATCCGTGAACGCCTTGGCGATCCCGAACGACGCCGTCGGATCGGGACGCGTCGCGAGCAGTGCGCGGAGATCGGCCGGAATATAGGGATTCGAGACGGGGACGTAGAGACCGAAGGAGTTTCCGGTGAAGATCGCTCCCAGCGGGGCCTGGGCGGTATTCTCGAAGTAGCTGAATTGACCGTATGCGGTGATGTTGTCACTGATATCGTAGTCCGCCGAAGCGAACGCATTGTAACGCTTCAAATCCGGGACCAGGACGGAGTTCGAGGTATAATTGGTGTAAAGGAGACGGCTCCTCTCGAAGGCGTCGGTGCCGTTCAGCACGCCTTTGTAATTTGCAAATCCCGCCGGGTTGCCGAAGGCGCTCAGATCGAACAGGCTGTAGAGCGTGCCGTCGCTCGCGTTGGTCGCCAGGAAGAGGCTCGAAACAACACCGATTTGCGTCGGCACCGCGCCCCCCTGGAAGGGGGTGCCGTAGCCGGCGAATATCTGGGCGAGCTTTCCGTATGAATATTCGTTTTGCGCATCCGCTTCGATCAGCGCGGTCGTAGGGATGAAATTGCCGGTCAGCTGCCGAAAGAATTTGCGATCGCGCGCCTTCACTCCATCTTGATTGGCATAGCTGAAACTCAGCAGCACATGGCCGCGGTCGTCCTTGAGCTTACCTCCCCACGACAGGCTGAAATCCTGCGACGCGCCGTCCCCCTGCTGGTTGATCCCCGATTTGGCGTCGAACTGGAAACCGTTGAGGATGTTGGTCAAACGGAAGTTGAGCACGCCGGAAACCGCGTCCGAGCCATAGACCGCCGACGCGCCGCCGGTGATCGCCTCGATGTTCCCGATCAGCGCCAGCGGGATGTTGTTGAGGTCGACCGTACCGTCCGGGTTCGACGGCGTGATCCGTCGTCCATCGAGGAGCACCAGCGTTCTGCGCGGACCAAGACCCCGCAGGTTCGCCGTCACCTGACCGAAACCGCTGCCGCCTTGGCTGGCGCCGCCGGAGGTCACGCCGCGTGACGGCGTGAACTGTGGCAGCTGATCGAGAACCGAATCCAAGGTCGTTCCGCTCGTCTTGGCGATGGCGTCGCCGGACACGGAGACGATCGGGCTCGACGATTTATAGTCGCGGCGCGCAATCCGGGATCCCGTTACGACAATATCGGCGGCGGCGGGCTCCGCCGACGTCTTGCCGGCAGGCGCCGCATCCGTAGCGGCCGGCGAGGGACTATCGGGTTCGCTTGCCTGGGCCGGCGGCACCTCCTGTGCCCATGCAGGAGCCTGTGATCCGATCAGGATCGCCGAGGCGGCCACGCCGCAGCGCAACGCGAAACTAAATCTCCCGGTCATATCTTCTCCCCTTGAAGGTTAATAGCTCCCGACGACCGCAAGACTTCTGTCGATCTTGGATCATCAATTGACGTTCTGCACAACCACTCGAACGGATGTTGGTAAGTTCTTTATACGTCGCGGATCATATCCTGCGTCCCGACATGCCAACTGACAGGCACATGCCTGAAGCCTGTGTTTCACCTACGCCAAGCCTCGGACATCGGCGCCTGCACAACCCCGGCTTGCTCCACGCCTCGCTACCGCGTTTAGTGAGCTCGATTTACGATCTTTCCTCCAGAAACGGCGAATCACGCTTACCACCGCCCGCGTGAGCTTGATGAGCGGCATAATGTCGGGCTTTTTGGGATGAATCAATAGGTGAGTTAGGCTAATTAAGGATTGTTTCGCTTTTGAAGCAGGCGGGGTCGCGCGTCTGCCCGATCGCTCGTTTGCCGGCTTCGACCGACGATCGCCGGCAGGACAGGCCCGCGACGCCACGCCTGTTTCACGCCGCAAGGACGGCGACCCGCCCGGTTACCGAACCGCGGGCCGAAAATTCGTCGGAGTGTATGGGTCGATCGTGTCCCGATATTCGCGAAAAACTCGATCTATCGGCCGATGATCGCCAAGCCCGCTTCGCACTGCCTCTGCCCCCGGGGCGTTGCGCGCGAAAAATGACGGATGCCGTCACGCACCTGGCACGGCGGACCCTGGATTGCTGGGGTAAGCCGCGTCCGGCAGTTCGTCCATCGTCCGCAGGGTTCGTCGTATGTGCGCACGAGCGGCGCGTTCCGCTGCGACCGCATCCCCGTCCAATACTGCGTCCGTGATCTGGCGGTAATCCTCGAACCGCAGCTTCCCGAACGGATCCTCATAATGCCTGAGTTGGATGCGGAGGAGGTGCGCATTGATTTTCGGAAGAAGGCGTCCGAGCTCGCCATTGCCGCCGATCCGGACCAGTCCCCGGTAAAAGGCGTTACGAGCGCGAGCAAAATCCGCGAAATTACTGCCGTGCTGGTGCGCAACGAGCTGCTCATAACGAGTTTCGAGCGTCCGCCGGTTCGCATCATCGATTTTCTCGGCGGCTAACCGTGCCGCCAGACCGATAGTGACTTCCATAACGAGCAGGACGTCGCGCAAATCCTTGCGCGACAGAGTGCGAATATAGGCTCCCTTGTGCAGCGTCAGCTCGACGATGCCATCGGCCGCCAGTCGCCGCAGAGCTTCGCGGATCGGGCCGCGGCTGACCTTCAGCCGGCGCGTCAGATCCGCTTCGATCAGCCGCTGCCCCTGGACGAAACGTCCCTCATAGAGGCCGCGAATGATGTCCATGGCGATCGCATCGGGCGAGCTCGTATTCGCGCGGTCCCGCTTGAACCGGCCGAGCGGATCGTCTTCGCTCCCGTGGGATACCGCGGGTCCAGCCGCGGCCGCTTCCCTGGTCCCCGCCAACACACGCCTTTCCGTCAAGCCGTCGATCGCTCCCGCCGGCGAACCATAAGCCGGTGCGGCAGCGGTTCAAGGCCGCCGCGACAGCGCCCCGTCGGTCTGCGCGCCCCGCGCCTTCTCCGGGACAACGCCTGTCGGCATGCCGCGGGGAGAACCCCTCCTTCCCGCCGATCACGGGCGGGCCGCTTCAGCTGAGCCAGCCGGGCCGGCCCTTTCCGCCGCCCAGGCCGGCGCGAACCCGCTGCTTCAGCAGCGGCGGCGGCCGGAACCGTTCGCCATAGGATTCGAACATGATCTCCTGCGCCTGCACGCAGAGCGTCGACGTTACCGCATCCATCAAGGCGAACGGCCCGATCGGGTGGCCGAGACCAAGTCTGCACGCGACATCGAGATCCTCCGGCGTAGCGACGCCCTCCTCGACGAGTTTGACCGCTTCGATGATGAATGCGTGGAGCATCCGATTGACCGCGAAGCCGGCGACGTCCTTGACCTTGATCGGCGTCTTGCCGATCGACGTCATCATCGCGACCGCCGCGTCGAATATTTCGGGCGCGGTGTCGAAGCCGGTAATCACTTCGACCAGCTTCATTCTCGACACGGGCGAGAAATAATGCGTGCCCACCAACCGCTGCCGCCGGTGCGCGGGCAGCTTTCCCGCGAGAGTCGAAATCGGAATGGTGGACGTGTTCGTCGCGAATATGCAGTGGGGCGAACATATTTGATCGAGCCGCGCCAAAGTGGCTTCCTTGACCGCTTCATCTTCGAATACCGCTTCGGTCACCCAATCGGCCTGAGCGAAATCGCCGAGGTCGGAAGTGGGCACGATGCGCGCGAGCGCGTCGGACGCGCTGTCCTCATAGCGTCCGGCGTCGATGCCTTTGTCGACCAAAAGCTTGAGCCGGTCGATCCCACGGGCGATAGCGGCGTCATCGCGATCGTTCAGCAGCACGCGGTTCCCCGCCAGGGCGAAGACGAGGGCGATTTCCGCCCCCATGAGACCCGCTCCCACCACGCCGACATGTTGCGTCAAAGCCACCCCCTTTGCGCTTGTGCGCCGCCCAGGATTGTAGGACGAGCCGGAATGAAGTTCAACGGCTTGGCGGACGCGGAGAGAGATGATGGCGAGCACGGCAGCTGCGGCGGAGGTCGTCAGCGTGACGGTCGAGGGTCACGTCGCGGTGGTCACCCTCCGGCGGCCAGATGCCCGAAACGCCATCAATCATGACGTCGCGACGCAGCTGTGCGCCGCGGCCGACCGCATCGAGGCGGATCCCGACATCTGGGTCGCGGTGCTTACCGGTCAGGGCGGCGTCGCGTTTTGCGCCGGGGCGGATCTGAAGGAAGTTTCCAGCCGCGGCCTTGCCGGTCTGTATACGGAGCGCGGCGGCTTTGCCGGTTTCGTGCGCTATCCCCGTGAAAAGGTCTGGATCGCGGCCGTGGAAGGCTTCGCCGTAGCCGGGGGATGCGAGATCGCCCTCGCGTGCGATCTCATCGTCGCATCGGAGACGTCGAGCTTCGCGTTGCCCGAGGTCAAGCGAGGGCTGATCGCCGCTGCCGGCGGGCTCTTCCGACTGCCGCGAGCCTTGCCGCGGGTGATCGCGAACGAACTGATCGCGACGGGCGACTCATTGCCGGCCGCCCGCGCCGCTGAACTCGGCCTCATCAATCGCGTGACCGCCCCCGGCGCTGCGCTGGCGGAGGCCGTGGACCTGGCGTCGCGGATCGCGGGAAATGCGCCGATTGCCGTCAGGGAGAGCTTGAAGATCGCGCGTACCAGCTACGACAGCGACCACGGCGCGTTGTTCGACCTGAGCAATGCCCGCCAGGCCGTAATCATGGCAACCGAGGATTTCAAGGAAGGGCCGCGGGCGTTCATCGAAAAGCGCCCGCCGCGCTGGCAGGGACGCTGAGCCGTGTCCGCTCATGCCGAACCGCTTTCGCCGAAAACGGAAGCCTGGCTGACGGGACACAAGGTCTCGGCCCCGCCGCATTCTCTCGCGAACCTCCCTGGGAATGGCGGCCGACCACGGCATCTTGCGACCTGTTTTGATCAAAATTGGTCCATATTGACAAGCGTGGGCCATCTGTGATTATGGCCCCGGATAAGCGGGATGACCCGCAGTCCATGCATTGTCGAGCCAGCAAAATCGGGGGAATTCCATGAGCACCGCGGCGCGCGCGCACCCATTGGTTATTAGTCTGCTTCTGGGCGCATCGCTTACGGGCAATGCTTACGCACAAGATCCAGCGAGTTCTCCGGCGAAGGAAGCGCCGCAAGACGCGCAGACTCCTCCGCCGAGCGCGGCGGCGACGAGCGAGGCGGAGGTTGGCGAGATCGTGGTCACCGCCACCCGGCGTGCCGAGAGTCTGCAAACGGTTCCGCTCAGCATCAGCGCACTTTCTGCGGAGACTCTGCAGAAGAATGCCGCCACCAGCTTCATCGATTACGCCACCCAGATACCGAATCTGGCGTTCGGCAGCACCGGTCAGGGCGTGGTCGGTTCACGCACGATCTCGATTCGCGGGATTGCAGATGCCAATACGACCGGCTTCTACGTCGACGAGACGCCGCTGCCCGAGTCCATCGATCCGCGCGTCGTCGACGTCAAGCGTATCGAGGTTCTCCGTGGTCCGCAGGGAACGCTCTACGGCGCGCGTTCGATGGGCGGTACGGTTCGCATCATCACCGAGCAGCCCGACCCGAACGAGGTGAACGCAAAGCTCCACGGTCAGCTTTCGGGAACGCGCCACGGGAGTGCCAATTATCTTGTCGACGGCGCGGGAAGCGTGCCGCTGGTGGAAGGCAAGATCGCGCTCAGGGTCGCGGGGCTCTATGACTATGAGAGCGGATTCATGACTCGCCAGATCGTGGATCCGGTCTCGGGGGACACTCGCTCGATCGACAATATCGCACGAAACAAGACGACGGGCTTCAGCGCGGCGTTGCTGATCAAACCGACCGACTCGTTCGATTTGACGCCTCGCGTGCTGCATCAGCACACGTCGATGAACGGCCTCCCTTACTCGGATGTCGTCGTTACTCCCGGCGCGTCGGAAGCGCTGAAGCCGAAGAGCCTGGTGCAGACTCGTCCCTTCGACATTCCCGAGCCGAGCAGCGACGACTGGACGCTCTATTCGGTCGAGGGGAAACTCGGCACATCGATCGGAAGCCTCGTCTCGTCCACTTCCTATTTCGACCGTAAAGGCAGCAATACGGAGGACTTCAGCCTCTATGCGCCCAGCGCCTTCGGCATAGCTCCGTTGCCCGGCGCGATCTCGATCCGGACCAACTATCATCAGTTCGCGCAGGAACTCCGTTTCGTCTCCGAATTCTCGTCCAGGTTTCATCTCGTCGCCGGCGGGTTCTACCTCAAAAGCCGCGAGCGGCTCGTCTTTCCGCCCGCCATCGTGCCGGGCTTCGACGCCGCCCTCGGCGGACCGTTCGGAACCGACCTGATCATCCAATCGGACAAGGTCACCCACAGCGAGGAAAAGGCGCTCTACGCGGAAGCCCGCTATGATCTCACCGCGCACTTGCACGCGGCCGTGGGGCTACGCGGCTTCGATACATCGGTCGATGCCCGACAGACGGCGATGGGCATCGTGCTCGGCGGCAATGCCAGCTTCCCGACGACCCGCATCAAGCAAAACGGCGTCACTCCGAAATTCCAGCTGCAATATACGTTCGATCGCGAGAATCAGCTGTTTGCCACGGCGGCCAAGGGGTTTCGTCCCGGCGGCGTCAACGGCCTGGTGCCGACGGCGTTGGGGTGCGCTGCGGATCTCGCCAGTCTCGGCGTGACTGCGACCGATGTTGCGCTTTACAAGTCGGACAGCCTGTGGAGCTACGAGGCCGGGGTCAAGACAAGCTGGTTCAATCGCGCCCTGACGGTGAATGCCACCGGTTTCTATATCAAGTGGAACGATATCCAGCAGCGGATCGTGCTTCCGACCTGCGGCTTCAGCTTCCGTGGCAACGCCGGCGCAGCCGTCAGCAAAGGGTTCGAGCTCGAGGTGACCGCTCGTCCGACGCTCGGCATGACGCTCAACGCCGGCCTCGGCTACTCCGACGCGGACTTCACCGAGGGCGGCAGCAACAGCCGGTTCCAAAAGGGTGATCGCGTCCCGCAGGTGCCGCGTTGGACCTTCACGGCCGCAGCCGATTACGAGCGCCCCGTCTCCGCCACCGTCGATGGATTTCTGCACGCCGAATATAGCTATGTCGGTTCGAGCACCAGCGTGACCAATGCCATCATCGACCCCGCGACCGGGCGGATCGTCCCGCGCTTCCGTCCGTCCTACGATCTGATCGATGCGAGGCTGGGCATGAGGTTCGGTCGCTACGAGGTGGCGCTGTTCGGAAAGAACCTGGCCGACACGCGCGCCAATCTCTCCGACAGCCAGCCGATCTCCGCGGAGACGGTGGGCCTCGCCCGGGTGGTCGTCAATCGTCCGCGCACGATCGGCCTCGAAGGCCGGATCCGCTATTGACGCGGGCGATCGGACCGGGGGCGCGATGACTGACGCGGCTGTCGCAGATTTCGCCCCCGCGCGCTTGGCGCATGGCGGCGCCCGCCCCATTCGGACATGGGATCGCGCCCGCTATGCGGGGGGCTCGCTGGTCACTGGGATGTTCTCCAGCATTCCCACCGTGCTGCTGCTCTATTTCTGTACGGACATCCTCCATATCCCGGCGGGGCTGGCTGGGCTGATCATCATCGTTCCCAAGTTTTGGACGATCATCTGGGATCCGCTGGTGGGGAGCTGGTCCGATTGTTCGACGAGCGCGTTGGGCCGGCGCAGGCCGTTCCTGGCGATGGGCGGTCTCGGCGTCGCGATCTTCGCGGTCGTGCTTTTCTCCCCTCCGTCATTGCCCCTCGGGCAGCTGGTTTATTGGATGCTCGGCGCGAACCTGCTGTTCGTATCTTCCTATGCGCTGTTCGCCGTGCCTTATGTCGCGCTTCCGGCCGAAGTGGCCGCGGACGAACCGTCGCGCGCGCGAATGGTCTCGTGGCGCATGACCATGGCAATGGCGGGAACGCTGCTCGGCGTCGGTGCCGTGCCGTGGCTGGTCGAGCTCCTCGGCGGCGGCCGAGTGGGTTACGGCAAAGTCTCGCTGCTGCTGGGCGCGGTCTTCGTGGCGGCTGCAGCGGGTCCCTTCGCCATGATGCGCGGGCGCGAAAGTCCCCCGGAAAAGACCAGGAATCAATTTGTCGGGCCGATCGCCACACTCTTGCATGTCGTGGCCTCCCGTCGCTTTGTCATCCTCGCCCTGTCATACCTTTCCGCGGCGATCGCCATCGGTGCCCTGACCTCGGCGATCCCCTATATCGTGACGAGGGTGCTCGGTCGCGGACCCGGTGAGATCGGCACGGCCCTGCTGGCCGTCGTCGCGCCGCTCGTGATCGCGGTTCCGCTCTGGTCGGCCGTCGCCAAGCGGGTCGGCCAGCGCGTTACCATGCTGCTGTGCGTGCTTGGTCTGGGAATGTGCTGCACTCTGGTCGCGTTGTTCGCGTGGTTCGCGGTCGCGTGGCCCCTCCTGCTCGGGGTGCTGACCCTCTCGGGCGTGATGTTCGCCGGGATGCAGACCATGATGTTCACCGCGGCGGCGGATGCGATACACCAGGCGCACGTGGACAGCGGAAGCGGCGAAGCCTCGTTTTCGGGCGTGTGGTCAGCCTGCGAGAAGATCGGCCTCGCTTCCGGTCCGATGCTGACGGCCTTGTGCCTCACCGTGGCCGCCTCGAACGTGTCGCTCGGGCTCTGTCTTTATCTGGCTATTCTCCCGCTCAGCCTGCTCGTCGTCTCCGCCACGCTATACGTTCGGTCGGTGTCATGACGCGGCAGCGGCGGTCGCGATAACCGACGGCCCTCGACGACGACCGCTTGTCCGAGGCTCGGCCGGGAATTGCTGCGAAGCAATCCGGATTTGCTGAGTCACGTTGGTACTGACAATCTCCGACAGCAATTCGGGGCAATCGATCATTATGTCGTGGCCGCAGTCCAGACTGCTGACGCGCCATCCCCTGTCACCGACATGGTCCTCGATCGTCGCTTTGCGGGAAATTTCCCGGTAGCGCTCGCCCATGCCGGACAGCGTCGGCGTGACGACCCGATGGCCGCGTTCTTCCAGGAGGGCCTGACGCGATCCCAGCACCAGGCTCCGTGCCACGCGCCGTGAACGAGGACGATAGTCGACATGGCGTCTCCGGAATGGCCTGTAAAGCTCCTGGCGGCCCCGATCGAACCTGGCAAGGAAGAAGCCGAGGTCTCCGGGCGACGTGGCGCACAATGCCGAGCTTCACGACATCCTGACCGGCCTGCCGCTCTATCGCTTCATGGACGTGCGGTGACGGCGCTCTGCCGCCATCCCTCGTCCCTTCACGACGACAACCGCTGAAGCGGCCGCTTATAGCCGGAGAGACCGACGACCCCCGATTTCGTGAAGACCGCGCCGGTTCAATCGCTGCTCGATCGTGTCAGCGGCATGAGCGAGGCGATCGAGCATTCCTCGACCTCCAGGCCGACGCCAAGGATGCGGACGCCGGCCGGCTGGGCGGCACGCCGCGCACCATCGAAAGCCGATGTACGTCGAGGCCGCGCCGCTGGTGGATAATGACGCGAACCTCTCGGACGATCTCGACGACACCGACACGCACGCTTTACATGACCGGCCGCGTGACCGGCCCGGACGGGGAGGCGGTGCGCGACGTGATCCTCCACGTCTGGCATGCCAATTCTAAGGGATTCTATTCGCATTTCGACCCGACCGGGGAACAGACTTCGTTCAACAATCGCCGCCGTATTCGCCTGGGCGCAGACGGGCGGTACAACTTCTACTCGAAGATGCCGAACGGCTACAGCGTCCCGCCCGATGGCGCGGCCGAAAGGCTGATGAAGATGCTGGGCCGCCACGGCAACCGGCCTGCCCACGTCCATTTCTTCCTCGAGGCGCCCGGTTACCGCGCCCTGACCACCCAGATCAATTTCGGCGACGATCCGTTCGCCGCGGACCAACGTCGGTTTCCGTATCCTGCGCATCGATACGCGCGGGCATGGACGCTCCGACGCGCCGATGGGCGACTATTCGATGTCGATGCTGGCGGAGGACGTCGCGGCGGTCATGGCCGACGCCGGGATAGCGCAGGCGCATGTCGCCGGGGTGTCTCTGGGTGGGATGATCGCCATGCACTCGCCGCGGATCGACCGGCGATGGTGGACAGGCTGATCCTGATCTGCACCTCCGTCACCATGGATCCCGCCGGCTGGGACGCGCGCGTATCGGCCGTGCGTCAAGAGGGAATGGCGATCATCGTCCCGTTGGCGATGAGCCGCTTCCTGTCGCCGTCCTTCATTTCCGAACATCCACGGCGAGCGCAGGCGATCGAAGGGACGCTCGCCGAGACGCCAGCCGCCGGATATGCCGTATGCGCCGCGGCGATCCAGCGACATGGACCTGCTCCGCCGCCTGCCGTCGGTGACCTCGCCCGCGCTTGTCGTGACGGGCGCGCGGGACATATCGACGCCGCGCCGGCCGCATGGCGACATCCTGCTGAAACATCTGCCCTCCGCGACGGGCGCCCATCTGGCGTCGGCTCATCTCGCACCCGCCGAAGCGCCCGACGCGCTCGCCCGGGCTATCGTCGGCTTCCTGCCGAACCAGACGACAGACGAGGGCTAGCTGTCCCGTACCAGCGTGTGGTGATGTGGCTCTCCCATCGACGCAGCGGGAGGTGCTATGGGCCAACCGCGAGAAGCCCAAAGCTATCCACACATTTCCGGAGATCGGCACTGTGCCAAGCTGTGCCAAACCCTCAGAAAACCCAATGAAATCAAAGGGTAGTGGTGCGGTCAAGAAGCACAAAAAATCACCGCCAAATTGTCCCGTAGCTTCTCAGGCCGACGCCGCAAAGCGGCCGAAAAGCGCGACCTTTACTCGTGAAAGCACATAACGTATCATTATTTTGCATCCATAGGGGTGGACTAAAAGGTGGACTGTGAAGCTCAATTCATTAAGTCATATGAAGGCTAAAGCGCTTCCTCCGGGTAAATACATAGACGGGCAAGGTCTGTGGCTAGTGAAGCGCGAGCGCGAGCACGGCAAATGGGTCCTGCGGTTTTCCGTGTACGGTCGCCGCCGCGAAATGGGGCTGGGCCGGTGGCCTGATGTCTCCATCCTGGAAGCGCGTATCAGAGCGCAGGAGGTCAGGCGTTCCTTACGGGGTGGCTTGGACCCCATATTCGAGCGTTTGCGGGTCAAGCGCCGTGGGAGGCCTCTTTCGGTAAAAGAGGCGGTACTGGGGTGCTTTGAGGCTCGTAAGGCGGAGTTGAAGGGCGACGGAGAGGCCGGCCGCTGGATGAGCCCCTTGGCTGTTCACATTGTTCCCAAAATCGGCGAGTATCCGGTCGAGGCTGTAGACCAACACGTGCTGAAAGAGCTTCTGTTCCCGCTCTGGCACTCGAAGCCAGGAGCGGCAGCGAAAGCCCTCAACCGCATGAACTTAACGCTTAAGCATGCGGCCGCCCTCGGGCTCAACGTAGACCTGCAAGCCGTGATGAAGACGCGCGCCCTCCTAGGAAAGCAGCGCCACACAACGAAGCATATCCCTTCCGTGCCGTATGAGGAAGCTCCTGATTTTTATAAGTGGCTGATAAGTCTCGATGGCATGTCGCCGCTGGCGCTGCGCTTCCTTATGGTGACTGCGGCTCGCACGAGCGAGGTTCGGCTGGCTTCTTTCGACGAAATCGACGGCGACGTATGGAACCTACCCGCTTCCCGTACGAAGAACGGTTTAGCTCGCCGCATTCCCTTGGTGGGTGAAGCTCTCAAGGTGGTCGGGCAGTGTCGCGGCAAGTCTGCGACCCACTTGTTTCCGGCGTACAAGGGCCAGCCCTTATCAGATGCCGCGATGGCGACATTGATGAAACGAAGCGGTTACGAAGCGAGGCCGCATGGCTTCCGCGCGACCTTCCGAACCTGGGTCGAAGAGCAGACGGACACACCGTTTGAAGTGAAAGAAGCTGCCTTGGGGCATGTGGTCGATAGCGATACGGTAGGTGCCTACCAGCGGAGCGATAGACTTCAAAAACGACGCCTCCTTATCGAGAAGTGGGAAGCGTTCCTCGTGGCGCGACCTTGACTGGCTCCGCATCACGGTGGATCATCTTTGAGGAATATTCTCTCGCGCAGGATTCCGGCGGCATCTCGAACTGAAGCCTCGGCAAGACGGATCGCCACCCGACTGCGCCGCACGTCATCATTCTCAAGGCAGCAGCGTGCAGGACCAAACGACGCATGCTTCCCCGATCTGCAGGAAGCCTGGGAGATCGCGTCGTAGCTCCTCCTTGATCTGGCCGCGGAATGATGCACTTAGCTGGGCTGCCGACTACAGGTGTCGCCTCTCCGATCAGGACAATCGCCATGGCATGCGCCGATGGGCGTCG
>CAXSHP010000020.1:0-2633 GCA_964236935.1 uncultured Sphingomonadaceae bacterium | reverse complement strand
ACCTAGAGACCGGCCCCCTTGTGAGCTGCTACCCGTTCTTGGACCACCCTGCTGGGCGTCATCCAGTTACTGCCGGCCGCGCGGGTCATGTGCCGCTGACCGGTTCACCAACGATATCGGCGGCTTATTGCCGATCGCGCTATGTGGCCGCACCTCGTTATAGTCTCTACGCCGAGTCTCGCATTTTCCGACCGCGTCGTCGAGGCTCATGAACCAGTGCTGGTTGAGGCACTCCGCCCGGAACTTGCCGTTGAAGCTCTCGATGAACGCGTTGTCGGTCGGCGTGCCAGGCCGTGAGAAGTCCAGCGTGACGCCCTTCATGTACGCCCACAGGTCGAGGTCCCGGGAGACGAACTCGCTGCCCTGGTCGACCCAGATCGACGCTGGATAGCCAACCTCGCCACAGACCCGGTCCAGCACCTCGATCACGTCCAGCGCCCGGAAGCTGAACCGCGGCACGACCGCCGGCGAGAACCGGCTGTACGTGTCGATCACCGTCAGGATGCGCAGCTTCGATCCCGTCGCCAACTGGTCATGGACGAAGTCCATGGCCCACACTTCATTCGAACAAGACGCCGCGCAGCGGCCTTCTCTCAGCTTCGCCTTCACCCGGCGCCTCGGCGGCTTCTGTCGAAGCTGCAGCCCCAACTCTTTGTAAAGCCGATATACTCGCTTGGCATTTACGTCCCAGCCCTCCCGCCGGAGCAGCACATGGATCCGGCGATAACCGTAGCGCACACGCGTCTCGGCGATCTTCCGCATCCGCTTCTTCAGGTCGGCCTGATCTGCACGGCAACCACGATAGTGGTAGCTCGATCGTTCTGCCCGAAGCACGCTGCACGCCCGTCTGATACTGACTGCCCACGTGGTTCGAACATCATCGACGAGCTGACGCCGCCGATCAGGCCTCAGAGCTTTCGCGAGACGACGTCCTGCAACATCGCCTTGTCCAGCGACAGGTCTGCCACCAGCCGCTTCAGCTTCGCGTTCTCATCTTCAAGCTGCCGCAACCGTCATCTCCGACGGCATCAGACCGGCGTACTTCTTGCGCCACGCATAGAACGTCGCATCGCTGATCCCCGCCTTGCGGCACACCTCGCCGATCGTCGTGCCTTCCTCCGCCTGCTTCAATACGAACGCGATCTGCGCCTCGCTGAACTTCGATCTCTTCATCGCTCACTCCATCACCTGACCCTCAAGCCTAAACTGGAATTTTCCAGCTCAAAATGGTCCAGGAAACGGGCAGCAGGTCACTCTCCGCCTATCCTTGGCGAGAACACCTCGGGAGCAGGATGCGCGAGCCGTTCACGGCAAGCGTATTACGCGTGCAAATGACGACGGAGGAGATTTTGCAATGCGTCATTGTCGTATGCCTGAAGGAGGCCAAGCATCGTGACATGCTCCATGTATACAATCTCATGCCGCTCAGGCGTTAACTGAACCAGTCGCGTTGCGCGGTCGTGCCGCGAGCGCATCGTCTTGTAGGCCTCTGCCAGCACAAGATTTTGACACATACCGACGATCGAGGTGTGAAACGACCAATCGAGCTCGGTAAACAGTATGCGATCTATGTTGGGTTCGACGAGCTCGATCTTTCGCATTCGCTCGACGATATCCGCCAGTGCGGACGGCACGGGGATGCGATTGCGGCAAATATGCTCGATGACCGCTCCTTCGACCATGATCCTGGCCTCGAACAGCCCTTTGACTTCTTCGGAGGTCGCTTCCCGGACGCGGGCGCCCTTGCGGGGAACGAGATCGATATAACGTTCCGCCTTCAGCCGCTGAAACGCCTCCCGCACAGGCGTCCTCGACACGCCGACCCGCTTCGAGACCTCTTCTTCCTCGATGAACGAGCCGCTTGGATAATCGTTGGCCAGAATCGCCTGGCGAATGAAATTGTAGACCGTCTGCTGGGCTGGCCCCTCCACCGTCCTGAGGTCCGGCGTACCCTCTACGCCGCCGTAAGACGTGAACGGCACCACCTTCGATATCGGGTTCATGGCGCCGCGTTAGCCAAAGCCGCCATGTATGCGCAAGACTTACCTGATATCGTCAGCCTTGCTCGGAGTCTTTTAGACAGATGTCGTACACATCACGCCTCGCATTTTCCAGCGCGGGCAGTCGCTTCCGAATTGCATCCAGCTTGTCGAGCTCGACCTCTGCGATTGCTATTCCCTCTTCATCGGCGAGTTCGGCAAGCACCGTTCCCCAAGGATCGACGATCATGCTGTGACCGAACAACGGCGTCCCGGGCACGGCCTCGCCCGATTGATTGGCGGCGACGATGTAGCACTGGTTTTCGATGGCACGCGCCCGAAGCAATATGTCCCAATGCGCCTTGCCGGTCGTATGGGTGAAGGCCGCCGGAAGGTAGATGATCTTCACCCCCTTGAAGGCCTGAAGTCGGAATATCTCGGGAAAGCGCAGATCGTAGCAGATGGCGAGACCGGAATGTACGCCGGCGATCGTTTCGGTCACGACGCTGGAGCCGGGCTGGGTGAAGCCAGATTCCTGATAGTCGACCTCGCCTGGAATGAACACGTCGAACATGTGCATCTTGCTAAAGGAAGCGACCAGCCCGCCCGTCGGATCGAAAACCAGGCAGCTATTCGTGAAACGCTCGGTAGCAG
>CAXSHP010000019.1:19957-24483 GCA_964236935.1 uncultured Sphingomonadaceae bacterium | reverse complement strand
AAGTCCGGCGATAGACGGCGGCGAGCGGCTTGAGCGTGCCCACGCCCGCCGCGGCGAGATCGCGCGCGATCCCACGCACGCCCATGCAATCCGGCCGGTTGGGCGTGATCGCGACGTCGAACAAGGGATCGTCGAGCCGGGCCCACGCCGCATAGCTGGCGCCGACCGGCGCGTCGGCGGGCAGCTCGATGATTCCCTCGTGGTCGTCGCCCAGCGCGAGCTCGCGCGTCGAACACATCATCCCGCGCGATTCGACTCCGCGGATCTCGGCCACCTTGAGCGTGATCCCGCTGCCCGGCACATAAGCCCCCGGCGCGCCGAACACGCCGACCAGCCCGGCGCGCGCATTGGGCGCGCCGCACACCACCTGCGTGGGCCCGTTGCCGGCGTCGACCGACAGCAGCTGCAGTTTGTCTGCTTGCGGATGCGGCGCCGCGCTCAGCACCTTGGCGATGCGAAACGGGCTCAGCGCCTCGGCGGGGTTGGTCACGCTCTCGACCTCGAGCCCGAGCGCGGTCAGCTTCTCGGCGATCGTCGCCGCATCGGCAGCGGTGCCGAGATGCTCCTTGAGCCATGACAGGGTAAATTTCATGCGCCCACCCCGCCGCTCAACGTCGGCACGTCGAGCGCGGCGAAGCCGTAATGCCGCAGCCAGCGCAGATCGCCGTCGAAGAAGGCGCGCAGATCGTCCATGCCATATTTGAGCATCGCCAGCCGATCGATCCCGCAGCCGAACGCGAACCCCTGCCATTGCTCGGCATCGAGCCCGCACGCCGCGATCACGCGGCGGTGGACCATCCCCGAGCCGAGCACCTCCATCCACCCATCGGGTGTCGCCCCGCCGATCACGCGCTTGCCCTGGTCGAGCGTATAGCCGACGTCGACCTCGACCGACGGCTCGGTGAACGGAAAATAAGACGGGCGAAAGCGCAGCACGATGTCGTCGCGCTCGAAGAACGCCTTGACGAACGTCTCGAGCGTCCACTTGAGGTGGCCGAGATGGATGCCGCGATCGATCACCAGCCCCTCGACCTGGTGGAACATCGGCGTGTGCGTCGCATCGCTGTCCGAGCGATAGACGCGGCCGGGCGCGATGATCCGGATCGGCGGCGGCTGCGACGTCATCGTCCGGATCTGCACCGGCGAGGTATGCGTGCGCAGCAGCATGCGCCGGGAACCTGCCCCGGCCCCCGATCCGGGGTCGACCGCGTCAGGGAAATAGAAGGTGTCGTGCATCGCCCGCGCCGGATGGCTCTCGGGGATGTTGAGCGCGGTGAAATTGTGCCAGTCGTCCTCGATCTCGGGCCCGGTGGCGACGGCGAAGCCGAGATCGGCGAAGATCTCGGCCAGCTCGTCCATCACCTGGCTGACCGGATGGACCGAGCCGACGGGCGCGGCGCGCACCGGCAGCGACAGATCGAGCGTCTCGGCCGCGAGTTTTGCGTCGAGCGCCGCACTCTCGAGCAGCGCCTTGCGCGCGGCGATCGCTTCGGAGACTTCGGCGCGCAGTCCTTGGATCGCCGGCGCCTCGCTTTGCCGCTGCTCCGGCGTCATCGTGCCGAGCGTCTTCATCAGCCCGGCGATCGCGCTCGCCTTCCCCAGCGCCTTGACGCGCACCGCTTCGAGCGCATCGAGGCTGTCGGTGGCCGCGACCGACGCGAGGAGAGCGGTCTTCAAAGCTTCTAAATCCGCCACAGGCCCTCGCCGTCATCCCGCGTAGGCGGGGATCCATAAACTCTAACGCTTCGGGGGAGTCGACCCGAAGCCAAGCCCTCCAGCCAGATCAACCCAGCTGGGATTGAACGCCTCAATCAGGTTGAGCTTCCAATCCCGCCGCCACTTCTTGAGCTGCTTCTCCCGCATAATCGCCGACCGTATGTCATCGACCTGCTCGAAATGGACAAGACGCGTGATGCCGTAGCGGCTCGTGAAGCCCTTCACCAAACCTTGCGATGCTGGTGCAGCCGCGCGACGAGATCTGATGTCACGCCGATATAAAGCGTGCCGTGCCTGCCACTGGCGAGGATATAGATGTAGCCGGTCTTTCCACTCATCGTCATCCCCGCGCAGGCAGGAATCCATAAACTCCGGACTGTCCAGTAGGAATACCATCTGAACGAACCACTCAGCGAAACGTCATGGTTCGGAGATTATGGATTCCCGCCTGCGCGGGAATGACAGCGTGGTTTAACCCGCAACTCGCGCCCCTTCGGGCAGCGCCGCCTTCGCCTGCGCGACGATCGCGCCGAACGCGTCGCCCTCGTGCATCGCCAGATCGGCCAGCACCTTGCGGTCGAGCTCGACCCCGGCCAGCTTGAGCCCGTGCATGAACACGCCGTAGGTCAGCCCCTCGGCACGGACCGCGGCGTTGATCCGCTGGATCCACAGCCCGCGGAACGACCGCTTCTTCACCTTGCGGTCGCGGTAGGCGTATTGCCCGGCCTTCTCGACCGCCTGCTTGGCGATCCGGATCGTGTTCTTGCGGCGGCCGTAAAAGCCCTTCGCCTGTTCCAAAACTCTCTTGTGGCGTGCCTTCGTGGTCACGCCGCGCTTCACGCGAGCCATGTCATATCCTCCTTATCTGAGACCGTAGGGCGCCCATTGCTTCACCCGCGCCGTATCGGCGTCGGCGAGCACATCGGTCCTGCGGTTCTGGCGGATATATTTGGCGTTGTGGCTGATCAGCCGGTGGCGCTTGCCGGCGACGCCATGCTTCAGCTTGCCGGTGGCGGTGAGCTTGAAGCGTTTCTTGACGCCGCTCTTGGTCTTGAGCTTGGGCATTTTGGTCTCCTGAAGGACGATTGCAGATCGCCGCGGCAGCCCACACTGGCCGGGCGATCCCTCTATCGAGCGCGGGCCTGTAGATGGATCGGGCCGCAAACGCAACCTTGGAACCCACCGCGTCCAGCACCGTTGGACCGACTTGTGACGACAGAGCAACAAACTGAACCCGCCCCTGCGCGCCACCACATCAACGCGCCGCTTGCCATCGGCCTGTCGTTGCTCACGGCGATCATCGGTGTGATCATCCTCATCTGGGCGGTGCTGTTCATCACCAAGGGCCGCTTTCTCAAGCCGACGTTCGAGAAATACGCCAGCCGCTTTTCGGAGCGCACGATCCGCGTCGCGGGCGATTTCCAATTCTATTTCGCCCCGATCAACATCCATTTCCGCGCCGAGGGGCTGACGGTCTCCAACCCGGCCTGGGCCACGCGGCCCGAGTTCTTCGCATCGAAGCTGATCGACACGCGCGTCGCGACCTTCCCGTTGCTGTTCGGCGATCGTCGGGTCAACTGGCTCGAGCTCGCCGACGGCAAGATCGACGCCGAGTGGGATACGGACGGCAAGCGCAACACCTGGACGTTCGGCGATCCCAACGCCAAGGGCAAGCCGTTCGAGCTGCCCCTGATCCGGCGCGCGACCGTCAGCGGCACGCAATTGCGCTATCGCGATCCCAAGCTGCTGCTGCTCGCCGACGTCGCCTTCCAGACGATCAAGGCGACCGACACGCGCTTCGCCGACGCGATCCGCTTCTCGGGCAACGGATCGATCCGGAAGCAGCCGTTCACCATGACCGGCGCGCTCCATTCGCCCAACGAAGCGCTCGTCGGCGGCAAGAACCAGTTTGAGATGCACGCGATCGCGCCGTTCCATACGCGGATGGACGTGTCCGGCACGCTTCCGGGCGCGACCGTGATCGAGGGCGCCGACCTGACCGTCGGCGTGCGCGGCGGCAATCTGCGCAACCTGTTCGATTTCATCGGCATCGCCGTCCCCGATACGCGCTCGTATCGTCTGACGTCGCACCTCACCAAGGTCGGCGAGGAATGGCGCTTCACGCGGATGAAGGGCGGCTTCGGCGACAGCGACCTTGCCGGGCGGATGACGATCTCGCTGCCTCATGATCGGCTGCTGCTCGTCGCCAACATCACCTCGAACAAGGTCGACATCATCGATATCGGCCCGTTCATGGGCTACGACCCGAAGGCGCTGGCGACCACCGGCGTCCAGGCGGCGGTGTCGCAGACCGGCGCGACCCCGCGCCTGCTGCCCGACGCGCCGCTCCGCAGCGACGCGATCGGCGTGTTCGACGCGCATGTCGATTACAAGGTGCGGACGATCCGCGCGCCGCACGTGCCGGTATCCAATATCGCGCTGACGCTCGATCTCGACCACAAGAAACTGGCCCTGTCCCCGCTGACGTTCGACATGTCGGGCGGCCACGTCGATTCGGACATCATCATCGATGCGCGCCAGCCGCGCGTGCTGACCGATTACGACATCCGCCTGTCGCCGACCCCGCTGGGCACCTTGTTCAAGGGCTTCGGCCTCGCCGAGGCCGGGGTCAACGGCAAGCTCAAGGCGCGCATCCAGCTCAAGGGCACCGGCGATTCGGTGCGCGAATCGCTCGCCACCTCGAACGGCCGCGTCGCGATCATCCTGCCGGCGGGCACGTTCTGGACACGCAATATCCAGCTCGCCGAGCTCGATATCGGCACCTATGTCACCAAGCTGCTCGGCGACAA
>CAXSHP010000019.1:18023-19857 GCA_964236935.1 uncultured Sphingomonadaceae bacterium | reverse complement strand
TCCAGCTCGCCGAGCTCGATATCGGCACCTATGTCACCAAGCTGCTCGGCGACAAATTGAAGAAGCCGGTCGAGGTCAATTGCGGGCTGATCGCGTTCACCGTGCGCGACGGCGTCGCCGCCGCCGATCCGATCCTGATCGACACCAACAAGAACGTCATCCTCGGCACCGGCAATTTCAGCTTCAAGGACGAATCGCTCGACCTGGCGGTGCGCGCCGACAGCAAGACCTTCAGCCTGTTTTCGGCGCAGTCGCCGATCGGCGTGAACGGTCATTTCGCCGTGCCCGGCATCCAGCTCATCTCGCCGCAGCTGCTCAGCCGCGCCGGCGCCGGGGCAGCGTTGGCGGTGGTCGGCACGCCGCTCGCGGCGGTGCTCGCGTTCGTCGATGTGGGCGACGCCAAGGGCGCGGCCTGCGCCCCGGTGCTGGCGGGCGCCCACGCCTCGGCCCAGCGCACCACCAAGGGCAAGCCGCGCGAGGATGTCGGCAAGGGCGGTCCCAAGCCTAAGAGCTGAGCAGGTCCAGCGCCGCCTCGAGCACGCCCTGGTCGCCCGCGGCGATCACCCGGCCGTCGCTGGCCGCATCGAGCGGCCGGCCCGTCCAGTCGGCGATCCTCCCCCCGGCACCCTCGACCACCGGCACCAATGCGGCGAAATCATAGAGCTTGAGCCCGGCCTCCACCACAAGATCGAGGTGGCCCGCGGCGAGCAGCGCGTAATTGTAGCAGTCGCCGCCCCACAAGGTATCGCGCGCCGCGGCCGCCACCCTGCCGAACGACGTGGCTTCGTCCACCCCGAAATATCCCGGCCCGGTCGTCGCCAGATGCGCCGCCGCCAGCCCCGCGCATCGCCGAGCCGCCACCGGCAGGCCGTTGAGCCTCGTCGCCAACCCCCTCGCGCCGAGCCAGCGCTCGCGCGCGATCGGCTGGTCGATCACCCCGATCGCGGGCCGCCCCGCCTCGAGCAGCGCCACCAGCGTGCCGAAGATCGGCCGCCCGGCGATGAAGCTGCGCGTTCCGTCGATCGGATCGAGCACCCATACGCGCTCCGCTCCTTCGCGGAGCGCGCCATATTCCTCGCCGACGATCCCGTCATGCGGCCGTTCCGCCTCGATCAGCGCACGCATCGCCGCCTCGGCGGCGCGGTCGGCCTGCGTCACCGGCGATGCGTCCGCCTTGGCCTCGACCGCGATCCCCAGCCGGAAGAACGGCCGGATCGCCGCCGCGGCCGCATCGGCCAGCGCCTCCGCCAAGGCGATGTCGTCATCGAGCGAGGGGCTGGCCATGATGGCGTCATCGACGCGGGCGAGGCAGAGCGCAAGCCTGTCACGCCAACGGAGCGGCGCCATGCCCGTCCGCGCCCGACGACACCGATCCCGACCTCGCCCACGCCCCGCTCACCTTCGGCGGCGCCTTTCGATGTCTTATCCGGCGCTACGCCGCCTGTAACAGCACCGAGCGCTCATGCGAAAGTTCGCGGAAGCCGTGGATGCCATGGTAGCGGCCGGTCCCGCTTTCATTCACGCCGCCGAAGGGCAATGCCCGCACGAACCAATGGGTCGCCCAGCCGTTGATGGTGACTCCCCCGGACGACGTGCGGCTGAGGAGTTCATCGGAAAACGCAGGATCGTCGGTGTAGATGTACATCGCCAGCGGTTTGCCGCGCGCTTGCACCGCCGTGGCGATCTCGTCGACCGAGCGGTAAGTCCGGATGGGAAGCAAGGGTCCGAATATCTCCTCGCGCAGAATCTTGGCGTCTTCCGGAACATCGACGAGGATCGTCGGCTCGATCGAGCATTGCTCCTCGTCGACCTTCCCGCCGAACGCCACCGCCGC
>CAXSHP010000019.1:8617-18013 GCA_964236935.1 uncultured Sphingomonadaceae bacterium | reverse complement strand
CCTTGTCGAGGGCATCGGTGAGATACCCCGTCACGCGCGACAGGTTTCTACGATCGACGATGCGTCCGATCCGCTCCGGGCTCAGCACGCCATTGTCGAAGAATTGCTGTTGGATCGCCGACTTCAGCCGATCGATCAGCTCGTCGCGTCGATCGGCCGGCACCCAGACCTCATCCGGGCAGAGACAGACCTGCCCGGAATTGTAGCACCGCGCGGCGGCGAGAAGCGGCGCGACGATGGCGAGATCGGTATCGCCGTCGACGATCGCCGGGCACTTGCCGCCGAGCTCGAGCGTGACGGACGCGAGATGCTCGGCGGCGGCGCGCATGATCGTCCGGCCGACGGCAGGACTTCCGGTGAAGAAGATGTGGTCGACGGGCTGTTGCAACAGCGCGTTGGCCAGGGGAACGCCGCCTTCGAAGACGGCGACATCCCGTTCGTCGAAGGTGTCGCGAATGATCCGGGCAATCACGGCGCTCGTCGCCGGTGTCAGCTCGTTGGGCTTCACCATGGCCGTATTGCCCGCGGCCAGGATCGGCACCAGCGGCTCGAACAGCAGCTGAAACGGGAAATTCCAAGGCCCGAATAACAGGCAGACGCCGCGCGCTTCGTACGTGACCATGGCTTTCGACGCGCCGTGTCCGGGACCGGTGTCGATCTCGACGGCCTCCATCCAGCTGCCAAGATTTTCGATCGCTTCGTCGATATCCAGCAGAACGGAAGCGACTTCACCCTCGCTTTCGGCGGGAGGCTTGCGCAGGTCGTCGTGGAGCGCCTGCCGGATGGCTCCAGAATTGTCTTCTATCGCCCGCTTGAGCTTCGCCAAAAGCCCAATGCGCCGGTCCGCGCTCGAGCGCTTCGCCTCCCATTTATGGGAACGCTGGAGCTCGAAGACCCGCCTGATTTCGGCTTCGTCAGAATTCGTAAGGTCCGACATGATTACCTCTGGTTTCGCGATCGATCATCGATCGCCGACATAGGGTGCCCGCAATATGCGCTTCAAAATCTTGCCGCTCGCATTCCGCGGCAGCTCCGCCAAGACGTCCAACGACTTAGGGCATTTATAGTGCGCCAGCCGAGCGCGGCAAAACGCGATGACGGCGCGCTCGTCGAGCTCGACGCCCGGCGCGCAAACGACGCAGGCCTTGCCCACCTCCCCCCAGGTGGGATCGGGCACGCCGATGACGCTGACTTCACTTATGCCCGGATATTGCAGCACGACCCGCTCGACCTCGGCGGGATAGATATTTTCGCCGCCCGAGATGATCATGTCCTTGATCCGGTCGCGAAGGTACAAATAGCCCTTCTCGATGACGCCGCCGTCGCCGCTCCTGTACCAGCCGCCGGCCGGATCACGGCCTGCCGGGAATACCGCCGCGGTCGCTTCGGGATCGTGGGCATATCCCTTCATATTCTGTCGGCTGCGGACCCAGATCTCGCCCGCCACACCCTCGGCGCAATCCTCCAACGTCTGAGGATCGACGATCCGAAGCTCGATGTGGGGCGCGGGCTTGCCGACCGAGCGGAGCAGCGCCGGCTCGGCGGATCGTGCGTGATCGGAGCCCGCTAGAAGGGTGATGGTGCCCGAACATTCGGTCGCGCCATAGATTTGCAGAAACACACTGTCGAAAGCCTGCATCGATCGGCGCAGCAGTTCGGCGGTGATCGGCGACCCTCCGTAGCCGATCGAGCGCAGCGACGACAGATCGATTTCATCGAGCTCGTCGACCGCAAGGAGCGCCTGCAGCATCGCGGGAACCGCAAAGAGATCCGTGACGCGATGCTGTTCGATCGTCCGCAGAAACTCGAGCGGGACAAACTCGGGGATAGCGACGCATGTCGACCCCAGATACATCATCCACAGCGCGTTCACGATCCCCGAGACGTGGAACGTCGGCAGCACGTTGAGGTGGACAGTCTTACATTCGGCGTAGCCGAACAGCGGCGACCACCCGGCACATTGCTGCAGCAGATTGTCGTGCGAAAGATCGACGATCTTCGGGAAGCCGGTCGTACCCGACGAAAACATCTTCAACGCGCTGTCATCCGGCGACGGAACATGGCCGGGGTCCGTCGGCTCCTGCGTCCGCGCCCATGCGAAAAGCGATCTTCGTCCGTCCGGCTCGGTGGTCAACTTCATTCGCACATCGGGCAGCGCAATGCCGGAAAGCTTCGCTTCGAACTCTTCGTCCACCACCAGGAATTTGGAGGAGGCCCGGCCGATGACGTCAGTCAGCTCGTCCGGCGACAAGCGCCAGTTGAGCGCAGCGACGATCGCGCCGATCTTCGCTGCCGCACAGAGCAGTGCCATGCATATCCCAACGTGCCGGGTCAGCACGGACACCGTATCGCCGGGGCCGATCCCCGCGGCCCGCAGGCCATTGGCGATCCGGTTCGAGACCTGGTCGAGTTCGGCAAACGTCCATCGCCATCCCGGGGCGATCAGCACGATCTTGTCGGGATAGGCCTGCGCCTGTCGGCGGGCCATATCGGCGATCGAAGCGAACCGGGGAAACACCCGCGCCGCATCGCGATGTTGGGATTGGCCGGAGGTGTCCGATACCGGCTCCCGCACGATGCCGCTCACTCGAAAACCAATACGGGCTTGATCGTACGGCCATGTTCGGCATCGGCCGCCGCCTCGTTGATGTCGCTGAAGCGATAGCTGCGGATCAACCGATCGAACGGGAAGCGGCCTGCCTGCCACAACGCGACGAGCTGCGGCAAAAAGCGGTCCGGCACGCTTTCGCCCTCGATCGCGCCGCGGATCGTCTTTCCGTTCAGGATATCCGAAGCGGCGATCGTGAGGGTCGCGCCAAACGGTGCGACGCCGAGCACGATCAATGTCCCCGTCGACGACAGGCCGGCGAAGGCCTGTTCCATCACCCGCGGCACGCCCGTCGCCTCGACGGCGTTATCGGCCCCCGTTCCGGTGATCTGCATGATCTCGGCGACCGCATCGGCAGCATTGGCGTTGACGCCATGCGTCGCACCCAGTTCCCGCGCCAAGGCGAGGCGCTCGTCGCTGACGTCGACGGCGATGATCACCCCGCAATCCGCAACGGCTGCGGCCATGACCGCGGACAGCCCGACCGCGCCCGTCCCGAAGATGGCGATCGCACTGCCGCGCTTCGGCTTCAGCGCGTTCAACACCGCCCCAGCGCCGGTCTGAATGCCACATCCCAGCGGCGCGAGAAGCTCCAGCGGCAGGTCCCGCGGGACCTTTACCGCGTTCCGCTCGGTTGCGAGGGCATAGGTCGCGAAGGACGATTGGGAGAAGAACGAGGCGGTGAGCGCGGTGCCGTGCTGGTGGATGGTCGAGGTCCCATCCAGCCGGCATCCGCTCGCGTTGCAGGCGATGAATCGTTCGCAATTATACGGGCGGCCCTCCGTGCATTTCGCACATTGACCGCAGGAACCGTAGCTGAGGACGACATGGTCGCCCGGCACGAACGCGGTGACGCGCGACCCGACCTGCTCCACGACGCCCGCGCCCTCGTGCCCCAGCACGACCGGCAGCGGGAGGGGGACGTGCTGGTCCCTGACCGCGAGATCGGTGTGGCACATGCCGACGGCTTTCAACCGGATGAGGATTTCGTCGGGCCGAGGCGCATCGAGCTCGGCCTCTTCGAGCACGAACGTGCCTTTTTCCCGTACGATAGCGGCGCTTATGAGCATGGCTCTCCTCCCTCGGCACCTTATGGCAGGTGCCCGTGGGAAACTTGCGTCAACTGGTGGCATTTGACCCCCCGGACCTGGCGATCGGGCACCCGGCCGGCTTGCCGGGGTAGGACGGCGGCGCTATGCTGGATCGAAAAAATAGCGCCTCACCAGGAGAAGAATTTGGGCAGCACGGCCGACGGCGTCGTGGCCAGACGGCGGAGGACGTTCTCGGACGTCCGCTCGATGACCGTGAGCCGCCAGCGCGTGATTTACGCGAGCCTGCTCGGCCGGCCGGCGGTGCGTCAGATCGGCGCCATGACGATCTATTATGCGCCCGATACGCCGTTCCAGATCCGGTCCGGCGACAATCCCGTCGAATTGCAGCGAGTGGCGGCGGTGCTGCCCAACGTCGCGCACGAAATCCGCTCCCCGGATCGGGAAATCGGCGTCATGCTGATCGAGCCTGAAACGATCGCTCCATTTCACGCGGAGCAGCTCGCCAGGCAGCTTTCCACCGATCATGACGCGATGCATTGCCGCTTCAGCGATGCCTTCGAGACCTGGCTGCGGATCGGTCACGGGCGGCTGCTCGACACCGCCTCGATCGATCGCCTGTTCCTGGGGCGGGCGCTCGAGCCGCGGCGGCTCGATCGTCGTGTCGACATGGCCGTGAGGCAGGTCGCCGTACACCCCTGGAAACGCCATGCGGCAAGCGAGCAGGCCGAGCATGCTGGGATCTCGTTCGACCATTTCGTCCATATCTTCAAGCGGGAGATCGGGATGCCGTTCCGCGCGTTCTGCGCCTGGAAGCGGGCTCGCTCCGTCCTGCCCTTCGTCGCGCGGGATCCGAACCTCACGGACCTCGCTCACAAGATCGGCTATCCGGACAGCACCCACTTCAGCCATTCGATCAAGCGAATCTACGGACTGCGGCCGAGCGAGATAATCCAGGGATCGCGGCGCCTGAGCGTTCGCAACGCTCCGGCGGGGCTTGTGCTCGACGCGGCCTGACCGCAATCGACGAGCAGCGTTCGGCCATGGGCAGGCGTTCGCGTCGGCAGGCAATTCGAGCGCCCGTTCGCTTTCGACGTCCTTTCTGGTAACCGTTCGGCGATCGGGATCGTTTGATCCCGTTCGGTCTGGAGTTCCGCTTGGCAGATGGAAGCAGTGTCGTTCGCCCGGTGCGGACCAAGGCCAAGGTCGCACCAGCCGGCGCGTCGGTCTCGTGGCGCAGGCGAAAGGACCGTCGAAAGCCCGAGATCCTCGAGGCGGCCCGTTCGATCCTCGAGGATGGCGGCTACGAAGGAAGCTTCGTCAGCGACGTCGCCAGCCGCGCCGGCGTTTCGGAAGCCACCGTCTATAAGTATTTCGACAACAAGCATGATTTGGTCAGTCAGGTTATCGGAGCCTGGCTGGAAAAGTCGCTCGACCAGATGACGATCGAGATAGCGGCGCTGGACAGCGCGAGAGCGCGATTGCAGCTCGTGGCCACGCGGCATTTGTCGGAGATGGAAAAGTCGCCCGGCCTTCACCGCTTGATCTACAGCGTCTTGCGCTGGAATAATTACAGAGGCTCGGTGCTCCATCGACTCAATCAGAGATATGGCCGCATCGTTCAGTTTATCTTCGTCCAGGGAGCGAATACCGGCGAGTTCGACAAAATGATCGATCCGCAATTATCCCGGGACATGCTGTTCGGAAGTCTCGAACATTCGGGCTGGCGAATTGTCTACGACGAGCATCCGGGAGACATCGGCAAGGTCGCATCGAATATTGTCGACCAGCTCATCCATGGGCTGGTCAGCCGGCAGGCTGGCGAAACGGCCGACGATGCCGCCTCGCAATCGCTGGTTCAGCGTCTGGAACAGGTCGTGATAGCGCTCGAGGCACAGGAATCAAAACGGAGGCAGCCGCGCGAACATCGCTAGCGTCTGACGACTTTAGGTTGCCTTGCTTGGTTCCCCCCGCGAAGGCGGGGGGTCCAGACCAGATCAAAGATGTTTGTCGGGGGCTGGACCCCCGCCTTCGCGGGGGAGCGATCCTCCTACATTATATAGCTTTCGTCAGAGGCGGACGGCGATCGACTGGTTCTGTGCCGCTGCGGAAGCGTTTACGCGGGCCGCGAGTTCTGGCGGGACCGGGACGGGGTAGTCGAGCAGCACCTGCGCATAGGTCTTTCCTTGGGGGTCGGCGCGAAGCGACGCCGTGCCCCCTCCGGCCAGCGCTTTATGCAGCAGGAAGTTGAACCCGTTCACGCCGGGGAGTTCGAAGCGTTCCACGGGGCCTTTGAGAAAATGGGCGAACTGGCGTGCCACCGATTCTTCCGTCAGCGCGGCGCGGATATAGGCCGTGAATTGGGGATCGCGGGCGATGACGCCGATATTCGCGTTGTCGCCCTTGTCGCCGCTGCGCGCCCAGGCGAGAGCCACCAGCGGAACGGTCACTCCCTCGGGGAAACCGAGCTCCTCATAAGCCTGGGGCCGCTTGGTCGCGACCGGGCCATCGCCCGCCAGCGCCGCCGGAATAGGACGCCGTGCTCCGCCGACGAGCAGGTCGATGGCGACCTTTTCCTTCGCGATCGTGCAGCTGAACAACCGGACGACCGGAGACACTTTCGGGCGATTCCCGCCCATCGCTGTGATCCCCGGGGCCATCGAGGTGCCCGAGGACGTCAGCTCGCGCACCAGCATATCGAGCGGACCGGGCGATGGGTGCTTGGCAGCGACCTTCAGGATCACCTCGCGCGAAGCCTGCGCCCGTGACGAGGCGCCATATTGGCTCTCCGCGCCGATCACCTCGATGCTGGTTTCCGCGAACGGTGGGAGGTTGCGCTGGACGAGCATCCCCGCGCAGCGCCGGACGACCGCCTCCCCGACCTTGTGCGCCTTGCCGACCGCATCGATCCCGCCGATCGTCAAATACATGCCGACGCGAAAGCCCTCCGCATAGGTGATCGAAACCTTGTAGCTGCGCGTCGGCGCGTGCCCGCGGACACGCGACACATGGACCTGGTCCGGCCCGGCCTCCGCGATCTGCACCGCGGTGAAATCGCACGTCACGTCCGGCAGCAGATAGGCGGCGGGATCGCCGATCTCATAGACCATCTGCTCGGCGACGGTGCCGTAGGACACCAGGCCCCCCGTGCCCTCCGGCTTGGTCACATCGAACGATCCATCCTCGGCGACGATCGCCACGGGATAGCCGATATTGCTCCAGTCACCGGTGCGCTGCCAGTCGGTGTGAAGCCCGCCCGTCGCCTGCGCGCCGCATTCGATGATATGTCCCGCGAGCGCGCCGCCGGCAAGCCGATCGAAATCGGTCGCCGCCCAGCCGAAGCGGTGGATGCACGGGCCAAGCGTGACGGCGGCATCGACGCAGCGCCCGGTCACGACGATGTCGGCGCCCTCGTCGAGCGCTGCGGCGATCGGGAACGCACCGAGATAGGCATTGGCGCTCTGGATATTGTCGGGAAAGGGCGCGCCGGTGAACATTTCGCGGACGCCGGCCGCGCGCATCGCGTCGACCTGGGGAAGCAAATCGTCCCCCACGACAACCGCCACCTTCAGACTATGGCCGCTACGCTCGAGCATCGCCTCGATCGCGCGGCCGCACGCCGCCGGATTCACGCCGCCCGCATTGGCGATCACCTTGACGCCGCGCGCAGCGATGGTGGCGATATTGGCTTCCAGCATCGTCACGAAATCGGTGGCGAAGCCGGCATCGGGATCTTTGCTTCGCGCCCGCGCGAGAATCGACATCGTGATTTCGGCGAGATAGTCGAAAACGATGTAATCAAGTCCGTCGAAGTCGAGCAGCTGGGGCACCGATATCGAGGAATCGCCCCAGAAACCCGATGCTCCGCCGATCGCGATCGTTTTCGCGGTCATGCCAGCGCCTCTTGCGCGGCGAGGGTGACGAGCACGGTGTGCGTCGCGACCTGCGAACCTTGGCGCGCATTCACGGATTCCACGATGCCGTCCCGATCGGCAAGAATCTGATGTTCCATTTTCATCGCTTCCAGCACCATCAGCAATTGGCCGCGCTTGACCGTCTCGCCGACCGACACGTGCACCGCGACGACGGCCCCGTTCATCGGGGCACGCAGATCGCCGGCGGCGGCTTCGTCGGTCGCGGGCGGAGCCTGGGTTTCGTCGGTTACGCGGAAAATACCCGTGCCGCTCTCCAGATCCAGCACGTCGCCGTGTCGCACGAAGCGGGCCTGTCGGATGACCTCGCCGCTGCGCCAGCGGACATTATCGGCGGTTCGCTCCAGCAGCGCGATCCGTCGCTCCGTCCCGTCCGCAACGATCATCCACTCGTGCCCCGCTCGATGAAGCCCCACATCGAAGCGGCTGCCATCGCTCGACAGAATGAGATCGTGCCCCGCCCACGCGTTCGAGCTCCAGCCCGACCCGGCATCATCGGCGAACAGGACGGCGGCCAACGCCAGAGTTTCCGGGTCGATCGGGCGGCGGCTCAGGCGAGCCGCATCGAAATTGTCGCCGATGAAGGCGGTGGTGGCCGCTCCATCGACGAACTCCGGCTCCTCGAGGACCTCGATCAGAAACGGCTTGTTGGTGGTCAGGCCGAGGACGGTGGTGTCGTTCAGCCCCCGAACCAGGCGCCGTCTCGCCTGTTCGCGATCCGCCCCATAGGCGATGAGCTTCGCGATCATGGGATCGTAGAAGGGAGAAATTTCGGCCCCGCTGGTAAGACCATGATCGATGCGGATGCCGGGGCTCCGGGCGGGCGACCAGGCGGCGACGCGCCCGGTTTGAGGCAGAAAACCGTTGGCCGGGTCTTCGGCGTAAAGCCGCACCTCGATCGCATGGCCCGTGAGCGTCACGTCGCTCTGACCGAACGGCAGCGGACGTCCGGCAGCGACATCCAATTGCAGCGCGACCAGATCCAAGCCGGTCACCAGTTCCGTGACCGGATGCTCCACCTGCAGACGGGTGTTCATTTCAAGAAAATAGAAGGATTTGTCCGGGGCGAGCAGAAACTCGACCGTGCCCGCCCCGACATAGCCGATCGATTGGGCCGCCTGCACGGCCGCGGCGCCCATCCGCTCGCGCAGGCTTGGATCGACCGCGGGCGAGGGAGCTTCCTCGACGACCTTCTGATGCCGCCGCTGGACCGAGCAGTCGCGTTCTCCCAGGTGCACGATATTGCCCTGCATGTCGCCGAAGACTTGGATTTCGACGTGGCGGGGCCTGATGACCGCGCGTTCCAGGAGCAAGGTATCGTCGCCGAACGCGCCCTTCGCCTCCGAGCGGGCCGACTGCAAAGCGTTCGCGAGATCCGCTGCCTCGAGCACCAATCGCATGCCTCGTCCGCCGCCGCCGGCGGACGCCTTCACCATCAAGGGATAGCCGATCGCCTCGGCCTGCGTGGTCAGCGTCGCGTCGTCCTGCGCATGTCCCTCATAGCCTGGAACACAGGGCACGCCGGCGGCGATCATCCGCCGCTTGGCTTCCGCTTTGTCCCCCATGGCGCGAATGGCGTCCGGGCTGGGCCCGATGAAGGTCAAGCCCGCATCGACGCAGGCTTGCGCAAAATCGGCCTTCTCCGAGAGGAAACCATAGCCTGGATGGATCGCGTCCGCCCCGGTGCGGTGGGCCGCCTGCAATATGCGCGAGGCATCGAGGTACGATTGCGCGACCGGCGCCGGGCCGATGATCACCGCTTCGTCGGCCAGCGCGACATGGAGTGCGCCGGCATCGGCTTCGCTCG
>CAXSHP010000019.1:6756-8607 GCA_964236935.1 uncultured Sphingomonadaceae bacterium | reverse complement strand
GACCGCGACCGTGCGATAGCCCATTGCGCGCGCGCTGCGCAGCACGCGGCACGCGATCTCGCCCCGGTTCGCGACGAGAATCTTCTTGAACTGACGCGCCATCATCCCTCTTCCACCCACTGTGCGAGGCGCTTGCCGGCAAAGGCCGCGATGCCCTCTCGTGCCTCGTCGGACGCCAGGCATCGGGCGAACACATCGGCCGCATAGCTCGGATAATCCGCCCGGCCGGACGCAGCCTCGAACAGCAGGCGCTTGGTCGCCGCGTTCGCTTCCGGCGCACATCGGGCGATCTGTCCCAACAAAGCGTCGAGCCGGCCTTCGGCCTCTGGCGCATCAGCGACCGCATAATCGGCGAGCCCGATGGAAAGCGCCTCGGCGGCACCGAACCGCGCGCCCGTCAGCGCCAACCGGCGCGTTGCCGGCAGCCCGATGCGCGCAATCACGAATGGAGCGATCTGGGCCGGGGCCAGACCGAGCGTCGTCTCGCTCAACGCGAATTTCGCGCGCTCCGTGCAGATCACGATGTCGGCGCAGCAGGCGAGACCGAACCCGCCCCCGATCGCCGGCCCGTCCACGATCGCGATCACGGTCTTCGGATGCCGGTTGAGCGCGTCGTACATTCTGCCGCCGCGACGATTGAGCAGCCAGCCTGCGCTCTTGCCGGGGAACGCCGGATCTTCCGCGGCCACGGCACCCACGCCCTTCAGATCGGCGCCGGCGCAGAAGCTGCCATCGGCTCCCTTGATGACGAGCACCCGGCAGGAGGGATCGTCCGCCGTCGTGGCGAGGACCGCCTCCAGATCTGCCACCAGACGTTCGCTCATCGCATTGCGCGTGGCAGGATCGTGGATGACCGCCTCCGTCGCAATGCCGCGACGGTTCAGCTGAACGACGCCGTTCGGGGATGGGACCGACGCCACCTCAGAACCTCGCGACGCCGAAGCTGTTCGGGCGAAGCACGCGCGCATCGCCCTCGACGCAGGTATCGAGACAGAATGCGACGATCCGGCGCGTGTCGCGTGGATCGATCAGGCCATCGTCCCATAGGCGCGCCGTGCCGAACAGCGCGGTCGAATCGTTTGCATAGGTGTCGATCACGGCCTGCGCCTGCTCGCCGAGCCGCTCCATGTCGGGTTCTTGCCCGCGGCGCCGCGCGCCCTCCTCGGCCACGATCGTCAGGACCTTTGCCGCCTGCTCGCCGCCCATCACCGCCAGGCGATTGTTGGGCCAGGAGAAGATGAAGCGCGGCCCGAAGGATTTCCCGCACATCGCGTAAGCGCCGGCGCCGAAGGACGCACCGAGCTGGATGGTGATCTTGGGGACGCTGGCATTGGTCACGGCCTGGATCATCTTCGAGCCATGCTTGACGATACCGGCCCGCTCGGCCTCGACGCCGACGATGAAGCCCGTCGTGTTCTGGAGGAACAGCAGCGGTGTCCCCGACTGGCAGCACAGCTGGATGAAGTGGGCGGCCTTGGCGGCGCCGGCGGCATCGATGGGTCCGTTGTTGCCGAGAACGCCGATCGATCGGCCTTCGATCGCGGCGAATCCGCACACCGTATAGCTGCCCCAGGTGCCCTTGAATTCCAGGAAATCCGAACCGTCGACGATGCGGGCGATGACCTCGCGCACGTCATAGGGTTTGCGGTAGTCGGTCGGGACGATACCCAGCAGGTCCTCCGCCGGGTACAGCGGCTCCGCGAAACCGGCTTGTGCGCGGGCCGGCCGATCCCACGGGATCTTGTCGAACAGATCGCGCGCGATCCGCAGCCCGTCGGCATCGTCCTCGGCCAGGAATTCACCCAATCCGGTGACGCTCGTGTGCATTTCGGCGCCGCCGAGGCTTTCATC
>CAXSHP010000019.1:0-6746 GCA_964236935.1 uncultured Sphingomonadaceae bacterium | reverse complement strand
CGGTTGCTGCCTTGAGCAACGGCGGCCCCGCGAGGAAAACCTTCGATCGCTTGCGGATCATGATGACGTAATCGGACAAGCCGGTCTGATAGGCGCCACCCGCCGTGGACGAGCCGTGAACCACGCTGATGATCGGTTGCCCCGCGGCGGAAAGGCGCGCCAAATTCGCGAAGATGGTGCCGCCGAGGACGAACTGCTCCGACTGCAGCAGCAGGTTGGCGCCGGCACTTTCGATCAATTGGACGAAGGGCAGCTTGTTCTGAAGCGCGATCTCCTGCGCGCGAATGACCTTGTCGACGCCCCGCGGATGGTTCGCACCGCCTTTTATCCCCGAGTCGTTGACATAGATGACGCAGCGGACCCCCGTGATGAAGCCGATCCCGGTGATGTTGCCGCCGCCATAGACGTTCTCGACGCCATCATCCTCGTGCATCCCCAGACCGGCGAACGTCGAAAACTCGATGAACGGTGCGTCGCGATCGAGCAGCCGCCGCAAGCGCTCTCGCGGGAGCAACTGGCCGCGCTCGCGGAATTTGGCTTGCGACCGCTGCGACGTCGTCCGGACCTTGGCCTCGAGCGCCCGGAACTTCGCGATGAGATCGGCATGCGCCTCGCGGTTGGCGCCGAAGGCCGCACTTTCGCGCACGATCGTCGACTGAATGATCCCCATCTACGCTTTTTCCCGATGGTTACGGGTCGTTGCCTCGAGTGCTTCGACCAGGATTTGGCGACGCGCGACCGGCGCAGGTGGCATGAGACGGTCGGTCGCCGCCGCCGGCGCCGTTGCCCGTACGCCCAGCAGCAGTTGCCCGATCGCATCTTCGCGCCCGCCACGCACGTCTAAGTGGATGCAATTCACTATTGCTCGCCTCTCCACCTGCCGGCATAAAGGGGGAAAGCCCGCGAAGTCGAGCCATTTTTTCGAACTTTTGACAGGCGGCGAGTTTTAAATGGATGAGACTTATCAATTCGCGGAGGGTCTTCGCGAGACGCATCTTGAAAGGGCCGCATGATCACGCTTTATCACTGCAGCGACGCACGGTCATTCCGTACGCTGTGGACGCTGGAAGAGATGCGGCTCGACTACCGGCTGCACGTCCTGCCCTTCCCTCCCCGTTTCGAAAGCCCGACGTTTCTCGAGGTCAATCCGCTCGGCACGATACCGGCGCTGATCGACGGCGACACGCTGATGACGGAAAGCGCCGCGACCTGCCAGTATCTGGCGACGCGCTATGGGCCGAGCGACCTCAACGTCGAGGTCGCGGACCCGGCTTACGGCCCGTTCCTCAACTGGCTTTATTTCGGCGAGGCCACGCTCACTTTCCCGCAGACGATCGTGCTGCGCTACACCAGCCTCGAGCCGGAGGAGCGGCGCAATCCGCAGGTCGCCGAGGATTACAGCCGCTGGTTCTTCGCCCGCCTCCGCGCGGTGGAAGCCGCCGTCGCCCGATCGGATTATCTGTGCTCGAACCGCTTCACGGTCGCCGACATCTCGGTCGGCTATGCCTTGATGCTCGCCGAGGAAATCGGCTTGAATGCCCGGTTCAAGGAGGCGACGGCCGCCTATTGGAACCGGTTGCAGCGACGGCCGGGGTTCCAGCGCGCCAAGCAGGCGCAGCTTGTCTCCTCCAGCCCGCAAGGAAATCTTCGATGACCGAGGCAGTGCTCGTTGCCACGGCCCGCACGGGTATCGGCAAAGCCTATCGCGGCGCCCTCAACGCGACGAAATCGCCGACGATGCTGGGCCATGTCATCCGCCATGCGGTCGAGAGAGCCGGTGTCGACCCGGCCGAAATCGAGGACGCGGTGATCGGTACGGTACTCGCCGCCGGAACCGCGGGCATGAACCTCGCGCGGAATGCCGTGCTCGCGGCGGGATTGCCGGATGTCGTCGCCGGACAGACGCTCGATCGCCAATGTGCCTCGGGACTGATGGCCATCGCCACGGCCGCGAAGCAGATTACCGGCGACGGAATGGACATCGTCATCGCCGGCGGTCACGAAAACATCTCGGCGATCCAGACGCCTTACATGGAATGGGTCGCCCGGGAACGCGATCCGAACGTGATCGCCCACAGCATCGATGCGTACATGCCGATGCTGCAAACCGCCGAGATCGTCGCCGAGCGCTATGGGATCACGCGGGAGGCGCAGTACGAATATTCGTTCCAGTCGCAGCAGCGCACGGCGGCGGCTCAGGCGGCGGGACGGTTCGATGCCGAGATCGTGCCGTTCACGACGAAGATGACGGTGGTCGACAAAGCGACGGGCGAAATCAGTCTCTGCGACGTGACGTTCGAGCGCGATGAAGGCAATCGGCCGGAGACGACCCTGCCCGGCCTGTCGTCGTTGAAGCCGGTGATCGAAGGCGGCGTGGTGACCGCGGGCAACGCCAGCCAATTGTCGGATGGCGCGAGCGCCAGCGTCCTGATGAACGCGCGGTCGGCGGAGCGACGCGGCCTGGCGCCCTTGGGCATCTATCGGGGCATGGCGGTTGCCGGTTGCGCGCCCGACGAAATGGGCATCGGTCCGGTTTTCGCGATCCCGCGCCTGTTGAAGCGGCACGGCCTCACCGTCGACGACATCGGCTTGTGGGAGCTGAACGAAGCATTCGCCTGCCAGGCGCTGTATTGCCGCGACAAGCTCGGCATCGATCCCGCGAAATACAATGTGGACGGCGGCGGCATCTCGATCGGCCACCCCTACGGCATGACAGGCGCGCGGGTCGCGGCCCATGCCCTGATCGAGGGCAAGCGGCTTGGCGTGCGCTACGTCGTGGCGACGATGTGCGTCGGCGGCGGGATGGGCGCCGCCGCCTTGTTCGAGGTGGCATGATGCCGCCGGATTCGGGCACGGCGCCGGATTATGGCGGCGTGTCGAACTCGACGAAGATGTCGGCCTGAAGATCGGCCGTCGGATCACAGCGATATATGTCGAAATCGACGATGCCTTCTTCGCGCAGCACGTCTTCGTCGAGGACGAAATTGCCGGTGTAGCGCCGGGCGTCACGGCCCGCGCCGCATCGGCCATGATCTCCGGCCGCCGGGAACGGCGCATGAGGGCCTCGCCGCCAAGCGCGAACTCGACCGCGGCCGTGGCGATCGTCGTCCGCGGCCACAGCGCGTTGAACGCGATCCCCTCCGCGCGAAACTCCTCCGCCATCCCGAACATGATCATCGACATGCCATATTTGCTCAGCGTGTACGGCAGATGCTGGGCAAACCAGTCCGACCGCATCGTCAATGGTGGGGAGAGCGTCAGGACATGGCCGTTCGACGATTTCCGCAAGAAGGGCACGCAGGCGCGCGACACCAGGAAGGTGCCGCGCAGATTGATCTGCTGGATGAGATCGAACCGTTTCGCCTCGATCTCCTCGCTGTGGGAGAGGTTGATCGCGGAAGCGTTGTTGATGCAGGCATCGATCGATCCGAAGTGCTGGGCGGCCAAAGCGACGGCATTCTCGATCATCTCGGCGTCGCGCACGTCGAGCAGGATCGGCAGGGCCTTTCCGCCTGCCTGCTCGATTTCGTCGGCGGCGGTGTAGATCGTGCCCGGCAGTTTGGCATGTGCCTCGGCGGTCTTCGCGGCGATCACCACATTGGCGCCGTCGCGCGCCGCGCGCAGCGCGATCGCAAGGCCGATTCCCCGGCTCCCGCCGGTGATGAAAAGGGTTTTGCCCTCGAGCGTCATGCCAACGTCTCCGTTCAGAACTGGTCGAGCGGCATGTCGAGGACGAGACTCGATCCGTCAATGACGGGCTGCAGCCAAACCGCGACCTTGGGCAGCTCGACCTCCGCAAAATAGTCGTTCGTTCGGATCCGCCCGTGGAGGAAGGCCGTGTCGGCATCGCCGCGGTCCGCCTCGAGCATCGCGCGCGCGGCGACCGCCTGGTCCAGCCACAGCCACCCCACGACGAGATGGCCGAACGCGAACAGAAACGGCGTGCCATGCGCGAGCGCGCGGCGATCGTCGCTGTCCGCCAGCAAGGCCGCGACCGCCTGCTCGACCTGGTCCAGCGCCGTCGCCACTTTGCCGGCGCTGTCGCGCAGCGGCGAACCGTCGTCGATATCGCCGATGAGCGCGCGGATCCTGTGTGCCAGCAATGAACACGCCCGACCCGCGTCGCGCCGGATCTTCCGACCGACCAGATCGATCCCCTGGATGCCGGTGGTGCCCTCGTGGATCGGGTTGAGGCGATTATCGCGATAGATCTGCTCGATCTCGAAGTCGCGCGTGTAGCCCGCCCCGCCGAAGATCTGGAGAGCGTGGTGGAGCGACAGCTGCGCCCACTCGGACGGCCACGACTTGGTCACCGGCGTGAGGAGGGCCAACAACGCCCCGGCCTCCTCGCGCGCCGCGGCCGTATCGGCCGTCTTCTCGTCGTCGAGCAGCCGTGCCGAATAGAGGACGAGCGCCAGGGCGCCCTGGGATATCGCCTTTTGCGCCAGGAGCATGCGGCGCACATCGGCATGCTCGATGATCGGCACCTGCCCGCCCGTGGCGACGCCCGTGACGCGCCCCTGAAGCCGGCTTCGCGCATAATCGAGCGACATCCGATAGCCGCGACAGGCGAGCATCGCCCCGGCGAGGCCAACCGAGATCCTTGCCTCGTTCATCATCTGGAACATCTGCGGCAAACCTTGTCCGACCTCGCCGATGAGCCAGCCGATCGCGCCGTCGCGTCCCTCCGGCTGAAACCGCCCCTCGCCGAAATTCAACGCGCAATTCGGCAGGCCGCGATAGCCCATCTTGTGGTTCAGGCCGGCGACCGCGATGTCGTTACGGCCGCCGTCGGGGAGATATTTGGGGACGACGAACAGCGATATGCTGCGCGATCCCGCGTCCGGCGCGTCATCCGGTCCAGCCGTCTTGGCGAGGACCAGATGGACGATATTGTCGCTGAAATCCTGGTCTCCCCCCGATATCCACATCTTGCTGCCGCGCAGCCTAAAGCGCCGGCCGAGCGCGTCCTTGCCATCGGCCAGAGCGCGTGTCCGGATCTCGCCCAGCGCGGATCCGGCGTGCGGCTCGGAAAGGCACATGGTGCCCATGGCGCGACCGGCGATCTCGGGCTCGGCGAAAGCGGCGATCTGAGCGGGTGTTCCGTAGGTGGCGAGCAGGCGGGCATTGCCGACCGTCAGCAGCATGAACGACGCGGTCGCGAGATTGGCGCTCATCAGGATCCCGAGCGATGCGACGTACACGAGGTGGGGCAGCTGCGAGCCCCCGTCCCGCTGGTCGAAGACCATCCCGAAAAGGCCCGCCGCGCCGATCTGACGAACCGCGTCGGCAACCTGTGCCAGGACGACGACGTCGCCACTCTCGCCGAGCTTGGGCTCGGTCAGGTCGGAGGCGCGCAGATGGGGTGCCAGGACCTCCTCGCCGATTTGCTCCGCCAGAGCCAGGACTGCGTCGATGTCCTCGCGCGAATGGTCGGCGAACCGCGGCCGTGCGAGCAGCTCGTCGACGCGCAGCCACTCCATCAGAAAGTGGAGGTCACGAAGATCGACTATCACGAATCTCGCTCCCGATCGTAGTACAATCGCATATCGCCGGGTGCAATGGCACTCAAATCCCGCGACCGGTCACCATCGCTCCGCCATCGACGATCAAGGTCTGCCCGGTCATGTAGCGGGCGGCGGACGACGCGAGATAGACTGCCGCCCCCGCGATATCGTCCGGCTCGCCGATCCGCCCCAGCGGCGTTCCGCCCAGCGCGTCGGCGAGATTGCGCTCGTCTTCCCACAGCGCGCGGGCAAAGTCGGTTTTGACCAGGCCGGGCGCGATGCAATTCACCCGGATCCCATGCGGCCCATATTCGACGGCGAGATTGCGCGCGAGCTGGATGTCGGCCGCCTTGGAGACGTTGTACGCTCCGATCACGGCAGAGCCGCGCAAGCCGCCGATCGATGAAACGAATATGATCGATCCGTCGCGCCGGCCGATCATGTCCGGCGCGACGAAGGTCGCAAGCCAATGGCTGGACAGGATGTTGTTGCGCAATATCCGCTCGAATTTATCGTCCGGAATATCCGCCATCGCGCCGTAATGCGGGTTGGATGCCGCGTTGCAGACCAGGATGGCGATACCGCCGAGCGCTTCGCGCGCTTTCTCGACCAGGGCTCTGACGTCGTCCTTCGATCCGATATCCGCGGCGATCGGCACCGCGCGCCCGCCGCCGCTCGCGTTGATCGTCGCCGCCACATTGTCGCAGGCCGCTTGCTTGCGGGACGATATGACGACATCGGCGCCATGCGCGGCGAGGGCTTCGGCGATCGCCTTGCCGATGCCGCGGGAGGATCCCGTCACGATCGCGGCTTTACCGCTCAGGTCGAAGCTGGGTGCGGTCATCGTCTCTCTCGTTCAATGCTCCGCCGCGACGAGCGCGGACCGTCGACCGGAGCCCGCCAGCGAGGCGGTGCCGCTGCCCGTCAGCTGCAGCGCAATCGCAGGATATGGTTGTTTCGCCCTACAATGTTCAGACCGGCGTGCAAGGGTTTTCCATTCGACGAGCCCTTTGAAATAATAACGCGGACCGGTCTTGTCCGCGTTATTATTTTGGGTCATAGAGCGATCCGAACATAGGCCAGCCTGCGATACGAGGGACATATGAACAGTCTTGTCGAGCTTCGTTCTCACCGTGACGAGCGGGCGCCTCCGACCAGTCTCGCGCTGGATGCCGTCCAGCTGACGGTTGTCGTCGCCTCCCTCGCCTGGGCGGCGATCGCGCCGTTCCTGTGGGAAGA
>CAXSHP010000018.1:17499-24815 GCA_964236935.1 uncultured Sphingomonadaceae bacterium | reverse complement strand
CGATGGCCCTGCGGATGACCGGCCAGCGCGCCAGCTTGAACGCGGCCCGCATCTCCTCGGGACGCAGGATCGCCTTCATCGGCATCGCGCCCATGATCTTGCCTTCGATCACCAATCCCTCGGGATGCGGCCTGACCGCGCTGATTTCCATCAGGACCGTCTTTTCGGGAGTGTGGAGCTTCATGGCCGTACCTCGCAGAGCTGATCGAAGTCGATGCCCAGATCGCCGCAGATCCGGATGGCGGTCGCGCGGCCGCCGCCGGTGACGCCGCCGGGCGGGTGCATGAACGTGCCGGCAAGATAGAGTCCGGTGGCACCCGGCACCGCATATTGCGCGAGCTCCGGCGTAGGGCGGTGACCGCCGATCTGGAAGAAGAACTTGCCGATTCCGCCGGCGTCTCCCTGCTGGAAGGTCGGCGAGTAGCGCGCCATGTCGGCGGGGGTGTGAAATTCGGTGCCGACGATATTTTCCTCGGTCAGGTTGGTGCAGAACTGGCCGAACATCTCGTGGACGCAGCGCTGAAAGTCCGGCTTGCGCCTGTCCCATTCCGCCGCGCCGCCGTCGCGCAATTCAAAGGGTCCGAACGCGTAGATCGTCAGCGTGGCGCCGCCGTCGGGCGCGCGCGATGCGTCCCACTGGGCGTTGTTGTGCGCGGCCATGATCGGGCTGCCGGGCAGGTCGCCATAGCGGACGTCGTCGAAGATGCGCAGATAGGCCTCGAGCGAGGAGGGCGCAAAGTTCATCAGCGCCACGCGCGCCGCTTCCTCGCCGGCATGGAAGCGGGGCGCCTCCTTGAGCGCATACATCGCCGACATCACCGACAGCGTCGCCGTCTTCGTCTCGCGGGCATTGCGGATGACGGCGGGATCGATGTCGGGCACCATGTCGCCGAGCAGCCACGGATGGATCTGACCGATCACCGCCTTGCGCGCGCCGATCGTCTCGCCACCGGCCAGCCGGACGCCGACCGCCTTTCCGCCCTCGACGAGCACCCGATCGACCTGACTGTCGGTGCGAAATTCGGCGCCATTGTCCTCGAGGCAGCGGACCAGCGCCGCGACGAGCGCCCCGCTGCCGCCCTTGGGAATGCCCGACGGGTAATTGTGGACGAAGCCCGGCATGTTGAAGAGGAAGGCGCCGGTGCCCTTTTCGTCGGGACCGATAAGCATTTCGGCGGCGAACTTGAGCAGATGCACCTTCATCTTGTCGTGGTGGAAATGCTCGTTGACGATATCGAGCATGCTCTGCTGCATGACGCGCATCAGCGCGCGGCCTTCCGCGCTCTGATCGAGCAGCGCCCAGAAGGCGCCCTGAGGCGGCGGGGGGACGAACATCCCCTGCACGATCAGGGGAAGCAGCGCCGCGCTTTGTTGCGCGAACCGGCGATAAGCCTCCGCGTCGCGCGGCGAGATGCGGGCGATCGATGCGCAGGTCCTGTCGAGATCGGCATAGCTGACGATGCTGTCGTGATCGTCGAAGACCGTCGAGAAGATCGCGTCGGGATAGATATATTCGAGCCCGTAGCGCGCGACGAGGCCGAGCTCGTCGTTGCGGATCAGAGGGTTGGCCTGGATGACGATGTGGGTTGCCGAATGCCAGTCGTGGCGGAAGCCGGGCGCGATCAGCTCGCTGGTGACGACACCTCCGCCGAGGTGGCCATTGCGCTCCAGCACCAGCACCGTGTTGCCGGCCTTGGCCAGATAAGCGGCCGCGACCAGGCCGTTATGACCCGAACCGACGACCACCACGTCATATTGATCTGCCATTCCGTCCTCGCATCGGTTATTAGTCAAGTTTCCTGACTGTCCCAGCTTCGACCCGAATGCAAGCAATACTGCACCGGACAGGGCAGACGCTTTGACTCAGCTCGTTTGTCTCGCTAGCCATCGGCGCTGAAACGTTCGCGCGGCGATCGGGTGGGAGAGCGATGTCAGCCTCAGTCGAAGAGACGGCCATGACATCCGGCGCGGCCTCGCGCAGCCCGTGGTGGATCGTGCTCGGCTCGGTGTTGGGCCTCGTCGTGGGCAACGGGCCGGTGATGCAGTTCACCTTCGGCGTGTTCGTCAAGCCGCTCGTGGCCGAATTCGACTCGGATCGCGGGACGGTCTCGGCGGCATTGCTCGCCGGGCTTTGCCTGACCGGCATCGCGACGCCGGTGACGGGCAGGCTGATCGATCGCTTCGGCATTCGCGCGGTTTCGCTCCCGGCGATCGCACTGTTCGCCGCCGGACTCGTCGCGCTCGGCCTGCTGACCGGCTCGGTGGCGCAGTTCGTCCTGCTCTACGGCCTGCTCGGCATCCTCTCCACGGGCCAGACGCCCTTGCCCTACGCGCGTGCGGTAACCGGCGCGTTCGATCGCGGCCGCGGGCTCGCGCTCGGCGTCTCGATGGCCGGCGTCGGCATCGGCACCGTGTTGCTGCCGCCGCTGGCGCAGACGTTCGTGCTCGGTTTCGGTTGGCGCATCGCTTACTGCCTGCTCGGCGCGACGGTCTTGATCATCGCGTTTCCGGCCATGGCCATGCTGGTGGGACAGGCCGATCGCGCCCGCCCCACAGGGCGCGCGATCGTCCCGCTACCCGGTTTGACGGCCCGCGAGGCGATGCGGACGGCATTGTTCTGGAAATTCGCCGCGACATTCTTCTGCGTGGCGCTGGCCGCGTCGGGGATGACGGCGCATCTCATTCCGCTGTTGACCGACAACGGCGTACCCCCTCGCATCGCCGCGGCGACGATCAGCGTCGCCGGCGTGGCGCTGATCGGCGGGCGCCTGATCGCGGGATATCTGCTCGACCGGCTGTTCGCACCGCATGTCGCGCTGGCCTTCTTCCTCGCACCGCTGGCGGGCATACTTCTGCTGCTGCTGACGGTGAGCGTGCCGGCGGCGCTCGTCGCGGCGGTTCTGGTCGGGCTCGGGCTCGGCGCCGAGGTCGATCTCATTGCCTATCTGCTGTCGCGATATTTCGGCATGCGATCGTTCGGGGAGATTTACGGCTATTTCTTTGCCATCTTCATGCTCGGCAGCGGGATCGGACCGTTCATCATGGGCGTCGTCTTCCAGCGAACCGGTCATTATACCGTGGCCTTGATGATCTTGGCGGCCGCGCTCGCGGTCGCCTGCGTCGTGGTCACGCGGCTCGGTCCTTATGCTTTTTCCCCGTCGGCGCCCCCCGGCCCGACCGCCGTCTGACATCTCACACCCGAACGGAAGGCCTGCTCATGTCCGCAATGCCCGAGCCGGAAGTTGTTCATTTCGCCGCGCGCGACGGCGTCAGGCTGGCGGCAGCCGTCTACCGGCCGCCGGGCGGGGGGCCGTTTCCCACGCTGTTCGCCGCGGCGCCCTATCGTTTCGACAACAACGCCTTGCCGGCGAGCCCGCAATTCCTCTGGCGCGAGACGGGGCCGATCGATTTCTACGTCGGCGAAGGCTATGCCTATGTCCATCTCGATCTGCGCGGCTGCGGCCGATCCGAAGGCGAGTTCGGCTTCCTCGACGCGACCGAGCAGCAGGATCTCTACGACGCGATCGAGTGGGCGGCGGCGCAGCCATGGTCCAACGGGCGGGTCGGCAGCATCGGCCAGTCCTATTATTGCATGACGCAGTGGTTCCTGGGCGCGCTCAGGCCGCCTTCGCTCCAATGCATCGGCGCCCACGACGGCGCCGCCGACCTCTACCGGCAGGGCTGTTATCATGGCGGCGTCCCGTGCGACTTCTTCTCCGGTTACTGGTGGCAGCAAAATCGGATCATCAACCGTTTCCCTGAACGCGGCCCGTCGCGGGAACAGGCCACCGATCTCAACCTGCTGCTGTCCGAGCATCCGCTTCTCGACGGGTTTTGGCGCGAGCGCAGCGCGTGGGAAAAGCTCGACCAGATCGAGGTGCCGCTGTTCTCGAGCGGCGTCTGGGGCAAGATGCAGCTTCATACCCGCGGCAATATCGACGGATATCTGAAAGCGCGGGGGCCGAAGAAGCTGCGCATGTCGGCCGCGCCCAACGCCTGGGCGGCCGCCGCCGAATATGCCAGCGCCGGCTTTCACCGCGCGGTGATGCTGCCGTTCTACGACGAGCATCTGAAGGGTCGGGGCGAGGCGTGGAGCGATCGACCGGCGGTCGAATATGCGGTGCGCGGATCGGGAACGGTCCGCATTGCGGCGCAGTGGCCGCCCGAATCCGTGGAATACACCACTTTCTATCTCGACGGCGCGGCTTCCGGCGCCGTCCATTCGTTGAACGACGGGTCGCTGGCTTCCTCGCCGCCGACGGGTGAGGCCTCGACGACCTACGCCTATCCGGATCCGGGATGGGTCGCCGGCGTCGTCGGCTTCGGCCCCGACGGACCGGCAGGCGGCTTCGATCCGGCACGGCGGGTGTGCACGTTCACCGGCGCACCGCTCGCCGCCGATCTCGAGATTGCCGGGCCGATCACGCTGGTGATCTATGCCGCGTCGACCGCGACGGACACCGATCTGTTCGTCAAGCTGTCCGATCAGCTGCCGCAGGACGCCGGGCAGCTGGCCGCCGGCAAGAATCCGCCATTCGAAGTGGTCAGCCGCGGCTGGTTGCGCGCCTCGCACCGCGCGCTGGATCCGGTGCACAGCACGACCGAAGTCCCTCGTCATTCGCACGATCGCCAGGAGCCGCTCGTCCCGGGGGAAGTCTATGCGTTCGAGATCAGCCTCGAACCGCAGGCTTACCTCTTCCGCGCCGGCCATCGCATCCGTCTCGAGATCGTCAATGGCGATTCGCCGGCGACCGAGGCGCTCTGGCCGCACTTCTACCGGCCCGACCGGATCGGCGCCGACACCTTCTTCCACGACGCCGAACGTCCGTCGCGCCTGATCCTCCCGCTGACCGGGACAGCCGGTTAGACTTGAGAGCGGGATGACGCTCGCTTGAATCGTGCCGCCGCGAAGGCGGGGGTCCAGCCCTCACAAACAGTCTTGGTCTGGTCTGGAACGCCGCCTTCGCGGGGGGAACAAGGTGAGGCAAGCTAAAGTCATCAGGCGCTAGCGAGCGCGATCAGGCGACGATCTCGAAGAGCCCGGCCGCGCCCATGCCGCCGCCGATGCACATCGTGACGACGCCGTAGCGGAGACCGCGCCGCCGTCCCTCAAGGAGCAGGTGGCCGGTCATGCGCGCGCCCGACATGCCGTACGGGTGGCCGATCGCGATCGCTCCGCCGTCGACATTCAACTTGCCGGGATCGATGCCGATCCGGTCCCGGCAATAGAGCGTCTGGGAAGCAAACGCCTCGTTCAGCTCCCACAGATCTACCTCCGCGACGCTCAGCTGCTGGCGAGCCAGCAGCTTCGGCACGGCCAGCGCCGGGCCGATGCCCATCTCGTCGGGCTCGCAGCCGGCGACGGCGAAGCCGCGGAAGATGCCGAGCGGAGTGAGCCCGCGCCGCGCCGCCTCGCCCGCCTCCATGACCACGCAGGCGCTCGCCCCGTCGGACAATTGGCTGGAATTGCCGGCGGTGATCGATCCGTCGGGGCCGGTCACCGGCTTGAGCGCGTTGAGCCCTGCGAGCGTGGTTTCGGGCCGATTGCCTTCGTCGGCCAGCAGCACGACATCCTGATGATCGGCATCGGGCGCATCCGTCGCCGGAATCTCTTTGCGCGACGGCAGCGGCACGATTTCTTCGTCGAAGCGGCCGGCCGCTTGCGCCGCGGCCGTGCGCTGCTGGCTCGCGAGTGCGTAGCTGTCCTGCGCATCACGGCCGATGCCGTAGCGGTCCGCCACGTTTTGGGCGGTGTCGAGCATCGGCAGGTAGATGTCCGGCTTGCGCGCGACGAGCGTCGCGGCGCGATTTCGCCAGGCGTTCGCATGGCTGTTCTGGACAAGGGAAATGCTCTCAAGACCGCCGGCGACGAAGATATCTGCCTCACCCGCGATGATCCTCTGCGCCGCGACCGCGAGCGCCTGCAACCCCGACGAGCACATCCGGCTGACGGTGAGACCCGACACCGACACCGGCAGGCCGGCGGCGAGCGCCGCCTGCCGCGCGATATTGGCGCCCGTCGCTCCCTCCGGGCGGCCGCAACCCATCACGACATCCTCGACCTCGCCGCCGTCGATGCCGGCGCGGACCAAGGCGTGGAGCACGACATGCCCGCCCAGGACGGCGCCGTGCGTATCGTTGAAGGCACCGCGATAGGCGCGCCCGATCGGCGTGCGCGCCGTCGAGACGATGACCGCTTCGCGCACCGGCCTACAGACCGATCACGCGTTCGGCGGTGCCGTGAAAGAACTTTTCCAGGAACTCGTCCTTGAACCCGAGCTCGTTCCATTCCTTGATCAGGCGCGGGTAGGGTATGCTGGGATAGTCGCTGCCGAACATCATCTTGTCCTGGAGCCGCGTGCGCATGTCGCGGATGATCTGGGGCGGCAGGTATTTGGGACCCCAACCCGACATCTCCCAATAGACGTTCGCCTTGTGCAGCGCGACCACCGTGGTTTCGTCGATCCACGGATAGCCCGGATGGGCCATGACGATCGTCAGATCGGGAAAGTCGGCGGCGAGCTCGTCGATCGCGGCCGGGTGCGCGTGGCGGGTCTTGGCGCCCATGCCGCCCGGCATTCCCGCCCCCATCCCGGTCATGCCGACATCGACCATCACCGGGACCTTCAGCGAGGAGATTTCCTCGAACAGCGGATAATATCGCCGATCATCGACGCTGAAATGCTGCATGATCGGGTGGAAGTGAAAGCCGATCATGCCCAAGTCGCGCACCGCGTGCCGCGCCTCGTCGATCGCGATCCTGCCCATGGCCGGTTCGACCGCGCCCCACGCACCGATCATGCAGTCGGCATGGCGATCGCGCATTCCGGCGACGTAATCGTTGCAGCAGGGCGGCGTGTTGATCGTGGTGGAGAGATCGAGCGCGACGAGACAGGCTTCGATGCCATTGTCGCGGAACTCGGCGGCGACCTCGGTTTCGTCCTTCCAGGTCCACTCGCGCTTCCAATATTTCGCCAGCGCGTCGACATAGGGGCCCTGGCAGTCGATCCAGGTCTTGGTGTTCGGATAGCAGTGCAGGTCGATGATGCGCATGAATGCTCCGCTGCTTGTGTCAGGTGCCGGTCCAGCGCGGCGGTCGTTTTTCGGCGAAGGCACGAGGCCCTTCGACCGCGTCGGCGCTGGCCCTGCAGCGCTCTTCCGCAACATAGGATGTGGTCATTGCCTCGGTGAGCGGCAGGTGCAGTCCGCCCAGCGCGCTTTGCTTGGCCGCACGGACCGCCAACGGCGCGCAGGCGACGATATCCGCCGCCCAGCTCGCCACCGCCTCGTCGAGGCCGGCTGCCGGCACCACTTCG
>CAXSHP010000018.1:4264-17489 GCA_964236935.1 uncultured Sphingomonadaceae bacterium | reverse complement strand
CATAGGCGCGTGTCGCACTCATGCTGCGTCCGGTGAGCAGAAAGCCCATCGCGGCCTTGAGGGGCAGCTGGCGGGGCAGTCGGTGCAGGCCGCCGGCAAAAGGCGTGAACCCCCGTCGCGGTTCGGGCAGGCCGAAGCTCGCATCCTCGCTGGCGACGATGATGTCGCAGGCGAGTGCGATCTCGAATCCCCCGCCGAGCGCGAACCCCCGGACGCGCGCGATGATCGGCTTGGGATAGTCGAAACGGTCGGTCAGGCGGGTGACGCGCCGCCAGCGTGCATCGATCTCGTCGCGCCGCTCCGGTACGCTCCCGGCGTCGGCAATCTCCCGGAGGTCGCGGCCGACCGAAAATGCCTTGTCGCCGGCGCCGGTGAGCACGACGACGCGGACGCCATCGTCATCGGCAAGGCGGTCGAGCGCCTCGCTCAGCGCGAGATGGGCGATCGAGTCCATCGCATTGAGACGCTCGGGACGATTGATCGTCAACCGCGCGACGCTTTGGGCGATGTCGAGCAGCACGACGTCGGCCATCGCTCAACGCGCCGCGATCGTCGACTTGAGCCGCTTGACCAATTCGATGAACGGCGGCTCCCCCAGCGACCGCAACTGCTCGGTCGCATCCCGCTCGAAGGCGGCGGAGTGGCTTGATTCCGCGGCATGGCGCAGCGATGATTTGGTACGCATCAGCAGCTCGCGCGGCAGCATCTCCGTCCGCGCGGCCAGCTCGATGGCCGCATCGAGCAGCGCCTCCGAAGAGGTGACGCGCTGGACCAGACCGATCGCGGCGGCCTCCTGGGCATCGACCGGTCGGGCCAGCAGCAGCATCCGCGCGGCTTCGGCCCAGCCGATCGCGCGCAACAGCAGCCAGCCGTGGCCGCCGCCCGGGTGAAGCCCGATCTTGAGGAAGCGCGTGTCGAACAGCGCCCCCTCGCTGGCGATGCGGATATCGCATGCCAGAGCCAGGTTCATCCCCGCACCGATCGCCGCTCCATTGACGGCGGCGATCGTCGGCAGGTCGCTTTCCGCGACATCCATGAACGACTGATAGACCGCATGCAGCGCGGCGGTATCCCCGCTCGCGGCCGTCTGCAGGTCGTCGAGATCCGCGCCCGCGCAAAATGCCGGGGCCGCGCCGGTGATGACGATCGCCTTGACCCGTTCGTCGGCATTGGCCGCGGCGACCGCCGCGCTCAGATCGACGCACATCGCGGGCGACAGGATGTTGCGGCGCTTCGGGTCGGCGAGCTTCAACACCGCCACGCCCTGATGGTGGCGGACTGCAACGAGGCTCATGCCGACTGCTCCATTCGCTGGGTGACGAGCAGCACCAGATCCTTTTTCGAGACCTTGCCGAAATTGCTCAATGGAAAGCTCTCGAAATATTCAAGATGCTCTGGAAACTTGAATTTCGCCAGCTCGAATTCGGCGAGGAACCTGGACAGCTCGGTCAAGGCGAGCGTCTGTCCGGCGCGCAGCACCAGACAGGCGCAATTCTTTTCGCCCATCACCCGATCCGGTATCGGCACGCAGGCGACGTTTTCGACCGCCGGGTGCCGCAGGATCAGTTCCTCGATCTCCTCGGCGCTGATCTTCTCGGCGCCGCGATTGATCAGGTCCTTCTTGCGCCCCTCGACCATATAGTTGCCGGAAGGATGCTGACGCAGCAGATCCCCGCTCCGGTAGAAGCCGTCCGGCGTGAAGGCGCGCCGGTTATGCTCCTCCGCCTTGTAATAGCCGCGCAAGGTGTAGGGCCCGCGACAGCAAAGCTCCCCGACCTCGCCGAACGCGACGGGCTGGTCGTCCTCGCCGAGCAAGATGATTTCGTCGTCGGGGCAAATCTTGCGGCCCACCGTTTCCATGCGGACGTCGGACGGATCGTCGAGACGGACGAACATCAGCAACCCTTCGGCCATCCCGAAATTTTCCTGGACGATGCAGTTGCGGAAGACGTTCGCCGTGCGTCTGCGCACCTCCGGCTGGAGCCGCTGGCCTCCGCTCTGGATCACCTTGACCGAGCTCAGGTCGTAGTCGGCCGCATGGGGGCTTTCCGTCCAGCGGATCAGGAGCGCCGGCACGGCATGAATATGCGTAACCTTGTGGCGCTCGATCAGGGGAAACACCTCCTCGGGCGCGGCGCTGGTGTGGAGAAGCGTCGCCGCTCCCGACAGCAGGAAGCCCTGCAGTCCCGGACAGGCAAGCGGCAGGTTATGGCCGATCGGCAGCACGTCGAGCAGCACGCTGTCCTGGTCGATCGCGCAGACGGAGGCGGCGAGGCGGCTGTTGTAGGCATAATCGTTATGCGTGCGCGGGATCAGCTTGGGAATGCCCGTGGTGCCGCCCGACAGCAGGAACAGCGCGGGATCGGTGGGATCGATGGCGATCGCATCGATCTCGCTCTCCGGCCGTGCGGCCGGCGTTTCGATGAGCGCCTGCAGCGACACGAAGCCTTCCGGCGCCTCGCCGAACACGATGCCGCAGCGCAGATGCGGCGCCTCGGCGCGGATGCGGCCCACCATGTCTGTGAAGCTGAACTCGCGATGGGTGGCCGGCGTAACCGTCGCCACCGCCTCGCTCGTCTTCACGAAGAAGCTGATTTCGCGAAAGCGGTGCGGCGGCAGGGCCAGCACCGGAATGGCGCCGATCTTCTGCAACGCGAAGTGCAGGTAGACGAATTCGATCACGTTCGGCAGCTGCACGACCACGGCGTCGCCCTTGGCGATTCCCAGATCGAGGAGGTTGAGCGCGAGATTGGTCGATCGTGCGTCGAGCTCGCGGAAGCTCACCGCTCCGCGCGCATCGAGCAGCGCGACCCGTTCGGCATTGGCATCGCACCACTGCTTGAACACGGCACGCAGCGGCTCATCGCGCCAATAACCGCGCGCACGGTAGCGCTGCGCGAATTCGGTGGGGAACGGGACGACACCTTCCACGATACCGACCCCCTAACTGACGAAGCTGTAGCCGCCGTCCACCACCACGGTCTGGCCGGTGGTGAACGACAGCTGGGTCGCGAGGGTCAGCACCGCCGCGCCGACATCCTCGACGCGCGCATTGCGCTTGAGCGGCGTCTGCTTGGCCCGGCGCGCCATGAGGCGTTCGTAATTGTCGCCCAGCGTCCGTTCCATCCAATCCCCCTCGAGCCAGCCCGGCGCGACCGCGTTGACCCGGATCGACGGGCCGAGCGCGCCGGCAAGCGTCCGCGTCATCGAAATGATCGCGGCCTTGCTGGACGAATAGGGCAAAGGCTGCGGGCCGGGGCGCAGGCCGACGATGCTCGCGGTGTTGACGACGTTGGCCTGAGGCATTGCCCGCAGCAGTCTCGTCGCATGCTTGGTCACGAGGAACGTGCCGCGGACATTCACCGCGAAAACCCGGTCGAAATCCTCGACGGTCATCGTATCGAACTTGTTGGGGGGGATGTCGCTGCTGACACCGGCATTGTTGACCAGCAGATCCAGCTGGCCGCCGAACAGCGATTCGACTTCGCCGATCATGGCGACGACGTCAGCCTCCCGACTGACGTCCGCCTTGATGAGCGCCGTGCGCATGGCGCCGGCGGCTTTCGCCAGACGCTCGGTTTCGCGCGCCTCCGCCTCGCTGCGGCTGTAGTTGATCGCGACGTCGAATCCACCTGACGCAAGGCTTTCGACGATCGCGCGTCCAATGCCCGTCGCCGCGCCGGTCACCAGCGCCGCTCGCCTCGGCTCCTTGGCCATCCAACTTCCCCATCCCGTTAACGTGTCGCTGATCGAAATCGATCATGCTCACTTTTATAACTCTTAAACGAACCATGCGCAAACAGAAAGCCCCATTGCAGCCGCCGCGAACCGGTGATCGTTATGTTGCGTTGCAACGGTCCGCTGACGGTGCCAAACGCGCTAGACGCAGTGGGTTGAAGCGATGGCGACGAAGCAAGCATCGACGACGTTGGCGGCCGATCCCGTGCTGGAGGTCGCCCAGCCGCGCGCGCGGCGTCGACGGAGCTATTCGCGCAAGACGGATATCGTCCTGGTCGCTGCGGAGCGTGCGTTCCTGGAGGCGGGTTATGCCAACACCAGCATGGACACCGTGGCCGAGCGCGCCGGCGTCTCCAAGCGGACCGTCTACAGCAACTTCGGCAGCAAGCAGGACTTGTTCGCAGCGGTGATTCGCAAGCGTTGCGCGGAGGTGCTGCCGCATGCGCTCGACGAGATCGACATGGAGACCAGGGATCCGGAACCCGTCTTGCTCGCTCTCGCGATCGCCTTCCTGACGAGCATCTTCTCGCGCCCGCAGGTAGAGCTGTTTCAGACGGTCGTTTCCGAATCGCGCCAGTTTCCCGAGATCGGCCAGATCATGTTCGACGGGCCGATCATCGAGTCACAACAGCCGTTCGACATATTCTTTCGGGCCCAGTCGAAGCTTGGCCATCTCGACTTTCCAAACATCGACATGGCCCCGGCCCAGTTCATCGCGTTGCTCAAGACCAATCTCCATATGCGCCTGCTGTTCAACCAGCAGGCGGCGGTCAGCCACGGAGATATCGCGCTGAGCGCGGCCGCCTCGGTGCACCTGTTCCTTCATGGGGCGAAGGCTCCGGCGCTCCGGACACGTCCCACGCGTTGAACGCTATCGCGGGGACAATCCGCGCATCGGCAGCGCCATGAGCTCGCGCAACCTGCTGATGCCCGCGCCAAGATCTTCCGGGGTGACCGCGCTCCATTCGCGTATCGCCGAGGTATATACCGCGAAGAGCGTCGCCGCAGCCTCTTCGGACGGAATGTCGTCCATCAGCCGGCCTTGCTGCTGCAGCCGCGCGATCCATTCCGCGAGCTCGCGCCGCGCCTTGGCTCGACGCGCGACGATCACCTCCATATGCGGATTGTCACCATAGAACTCCATCTGCTGGAGAACACTGTGGCTGAGTTTCGGGATCCCCGACCAGAAGCCATACAGCTTCGACAGTCCGTCGATCAGCTCGTCGATCGGTTCGTCGCGCCCTGGCGCACCCTCGAACAGCGCTGGGAGCGCCGACAGCTCCTCGACATAGGCCATTGCGAGCAGCCCGTTCTTGTCGGTGGCATAAGCGAATACGGTCCCGAAGCCGACCTCGGCCTTCTCGGCGACCTCGCGCAGCGTTGTCGCCTCGAAACCCTTTTCGGCGAACAGGCTCCGCGCCGCGTCGCGGATCAACTGCTCTTTCTTGAGCTTGTTGCGCTCGCGCAGTCCAGGCTTGCTCCCTCCCTGTCCGGAAGGAGCGGTGCGCGGCCGTCGGGAGCTGGCGGAGGCGGGTTTCATTTTCTTCCCTGCTCGAACAGCATATCTAAGCCACGGACGGGCAGGCGCGTCAACGTGCGGCGCCGCGCGGCTTGCACGGCGCGACTATACCGTGCAGTTTATCGGCGGCGTGGGGCGGGACGCCGTCGGATCCAAACCTCCCAGCGGGATGATGCGATGCAACTGATCACTATCGACGATGTCCGCGGCGGCTCGGTCGGCGCCAGGCTGCGTTCCGGCACGCTGCTCCATCTTCAGCGCGCGGCGCGGGCAGGAACGATCGAGCGCTGGCTCCCGTCGAGCGTGACTGCGCTGCTCGAGGGCGGCGACGAAGCGTTGGGCATCGCCCGCCGTATCGTCGAGCGCGCCGAGCGAAACGAAGCGGACGACGAGCTGCGCGCGGCTGGCGCGTTGCTCCCGGCCGAGACCCGCCTGCTCGCGCCGGTGCCGGCGCCGCGGATGATGATCGCCGCGGGGCTGGCCTATCGCTCGCATCTCGCCGAGATGGCGAATACCCCGGCTCCCGCGCACCCGACCGCCTTCATGAAAAGCCCCGCCTCGGTCGCCGCGCCGGGCGCGCCGCTCGCGCTGCCGGCGTTCGCCAGCGAGGCCGTGGATTACGAGGGCGAGCTGGCGTGTGTCTTCGGCCGCGTCTGTCACGGCGTCGAGGTGGCGCAGGCGATGGCTTGCATTGCCGGCTATACGGTGGCGAACGATATTTCAGCGCGCGACTGGGCACGGCAGGTGTGGGCCGCGACCGCGCCGTGGGAGGCGCGGCTGACGTGGGAGGTGAACATCATGGGCAAGCAATTGCCCGGATTCACTCCGCTCGGCCCCGCGCTCGTCACCGTCGACGAGATTGACGACGTCAACGCGCTCCATCTCACCACCCGCCTCAACGGGGCTGTCATGCAGCACGCGCCGATCGGCGACATGATCTTTCCGCTGGCGGAAGTGATCTCCTATCTTTCGCGTTGGTACACTTTCCAACCGGGCGACGTGCTGCTGACGGGTACTCCCGCGGGAGTAGGCGTCGGTCGCAAGCCGCCGGTGTTCCTCAAGGCCGGTGACCAGGTCGAGGTCGAGATCGACCGCATCGGGACCCTCGTGACCCCGATCCTCGGGCCAAGCGGGACGGATTGACGGATGTCGCCCCGTTTACAGCCGTTCGACTCTAGGGTAAACTGCAACGTATAGGCGATTAACCGCCATCTTCCTTTGGGAAGGCTTTCGGGAGAGCTCGCATGACCTTTCTGAGGAACGCCTGGTACGCCGCCGCCTGGAGCAGCGAGGTCGGCAGGGAGCCGCTGGCCCGGACCTTTTTGAACGAGAAGGTCGTGCTTTACCGCAAGGAGGACGGGGGCGTCGTCGCGCTGGGCGACGTCTGTCCGCATCGTTTCGCGCCGATGCACAAGGGCAGGGTGCAGGGCGATGCGCTGGAATGTCCGTACCACGGGCTGCAGTTTGGCGAGACCGGGGCCTGCCACCGCAATCCGCATGGTGATGTCATCCCGCCGGCGTTGCGACTCAAGGCCTATCCGGTCGTCGAGCGATACGCCTTTGCGTGGATCTGGATGGGGGAGCCGGCGCTGGCGTCCGCAGACCTGATCCCCGATTTCAGCGCGCATAGCGATCCCGATTTCGTCACCGTCGGTGGCCGCATTCCCATCGACGGTGCGTACCAGCTGGTCGCCGACAATCTGCTCGATCTGTCGCATACGCAGTATCTGCTTCCGATCCTGGTGATTCCCGACGATCCCGAAACGCGCACCGAATCCGATCTGGTCCAGGCGGGCGACATGCTCACCACCACCTTCGACCAGCTCAACACCAAAGCGACCGGATTCATCAATTTCGTCTGGCCGGACGCGCCGGACCGGGTTGATTCGCTCAGCGGCATACGCTGGCAGGCGCCGGCGAACATGCTGCTCAAGGTTCATTTCGCTTCGCGCGATCCTGTCGCGCCGAAGAAGATCAAGCTCTGGGGTGCCGAACTCATCACGCCGGAGACCGATAAGACCTGCCATTATTTCTGGTCGTCATCGCGCAATTTCCGGCTCGACGACGAGGCGTTCAGCGCCCAGCTCGGCCAGACGATCGAGCGGGTGTTCACCCAGGAGGACGGCGCGATGATCGCCGACGTGCAGGCGAACATGGCGGATGAGACGGATCTGATCGCCTTGCGGCCGGTGATCCTGCCGACCGATGGCCCTGCGGTCCGCGCCCGGATGATCTTGCGCAAGCTCATCAAGGCCGAAGGAAATCCCGTCACGGAGATGGAACGAGCCGCGTGATCCGCGGCGACCGCTGAGGCCGTCGCCGGTGCGGATCGTCATGTGGAACGGCACGGTGCGGTCGCTCCCGTTGCGGGAACAGGTGCGTGCGGCTTCGCTCGCGGGTTGCGAGGCGCTGTCCATCACCCCCGCTGGTGTCGCCCGATGGTCTGCCGAGGGCATCACGACGCAAGCCATGCGGTCGATTGCCGCGGACGCCGGCGTGCGGCTGTTCCATCTGGATCCGCTGATACGCTGGGTAGAGCACTGGCAGCCGGACCTTCCGGCGGGCGCCTTTCCCTATGAAGCGCTATCATCCACCGAAAGCGAGTTCTTCGCCATGGCGGAGGCGCTCGGCGTGGAATCGTTCACCGTCTGGGGCGCCTTTCCCGAAGGCACGCTGACGTTCAACCAGATCGTCGATGCGTTCGGAGCCTTGTGCGCGCGGGCGGCCGCGCGCGGCTTGCGCTGCTGGCTTGAATTCCTGCCGATGTACGGCATCACCTGCCTCGCGCAGGCCTGGGCGATCGTCGCGGCGGCGGCCGCGCCGAACAGCGGGCTGGTGTTCGATTTCTGGCATTATTTCCGTGGCAGACCCGACGATGATCTGCTCCGCTCGATCCCGTCCGGGAAAATCGCGGCGGTGCAGATCTGCGACGCCACGGCATCGCCGCCGCCCGGGGTGCCGCTCGGTCGTGACGGCCAGATGTCGCGCCGCCTTCCCGGCGAAGGCGATTTTCGCATCGCCGATATCATGCGCATTCTCGAGACATCCGCGGCGCTCGACGTCGTCGGCCTCGAAATTTTTTCCACCAAGTTCGATGCGATGACCGCCGATCAAATCGGGGCGGCCTGCCGCCAGTCGCTGGCGTCGGTGTTGCGCAGCCCGCTCGCGGCGAATTCCGGAACGTAGCGACACGTCCGATGCCGCCGCCGATCGGATGAGGCGCCGGATGGGGGGGCGGACCGGCCAAGGAACAGGCTGTCCCGTTCGCGCGACTTTTGCCTGCCGCGCGAAGCGCTCACTGACAGATCTCATTCCACCATAGTATCGAGGTATTCCATGACCATCCTAGTAACCGGCGCAACCGGCACGATCGGCACCCAGGTCGTCGACCAGCTCGTCAAGCGCGGGGCGGACGTGCGGGCATTGGTGCGCGACGCGAGCAAGGCCAAGCTCCCCGCGGGCGTCGCCGCCGTCGCCGGCGAGATGCTCGACGTCGACGCCATGCGCAAGGCGCTGAACGGGGTCAGCACGCTGTTCCTGCTGAACGCGGTGATCCCCGATGAATTCACGCAGGCGCTGATCGCGCTCAACCTGGCGCGCGAGGCCGGCATCCAGCGCATCGTCTACTTCTCGGTGATCCACAGCGACATCTACGTCAACGTGCCGCATTTTGCCGGCAAGCACGCGGTCGAGCGGATGATCGAGCAGATGGGCTTGAACGCGACCATCCTGCGACCCGCTTATTTCATCAACAACGATCTCAACGTGAAGGACGTGATCGTCCGCTACGGCTTCTATCCGATGCCCGTCGGCGGCAAGGGGCTCGCGATGGTCGATGCGCGCGACATCGGCGAGGTCGCGGCGATCGAACTTTTGCGGCGCGAGCAGTCCTCGGTTCCGCTGCCGCTCGATCGGATCGACATCGTCGGCCCCGACACGCTGACCGGGGCCGCGATAGCAGGCATCTGGTCGGAGGCGCTGGGCCGCCCGATCAGCTACGGCGGCGACGATACCGCCGCCTTCGAGCAGACGATGAAGACCTACGCCCCGGCCTGGATGGCATACGACATGCGGATGATGGCGGAGCGCTTCCAGACCGACGGCATGATGGCCGAGGCGGGCGACGTCGAACGGCTGACCGGCCTCCTGGGCCGGCCGCTGCGATCCTATCGCGACTTTGCCGCCGAAGTTGCGGCGACCCTGCAGGAGATTTGATCCCGCTCGCCTCCATCCACCACGATCTCTCCGGGAGACCGTGGTGGATTCAGCGCACGGATCATCGTCATCCCGGCGAAAGCCGGGATCCACGGATACGGCACCGCCGAAACGAAGAGCGGACGCCGTCCATGGATGCCGGCTTTCGCCGGAATGACGATCACGGTTTCAACCTGACTGAAACGAGCCGAGGCGATGCTGCGCGAGGCGGGTATTCCGCTCGACTGGCCAGGGCAGCGGGGCGTTGCTCGGATTTGGTGAGCGGCAATCCTCCTCTGCAGCCTTGCGCGCCGTCGAACGCGTTTTGTTGCTGAGCTGCTGCACCAGCAGAAGCTACGACACTTTTGGGGGGCGAGACGACGTGGCCGAAGCTGCACATTTCAGCGGTGAGATGAGGGGCTCCCATCCCCCCGATCAGATTCGCGAGCGCGTGAAGCCCGCAGGACTGCGCCGTTCCTGGCCTCACAAGGCGTAAATGCTGGCATACGCCGAATCGCAGTGACCCACCTGGTGCCCCGTGCAGGATAAACATAACGAATATGTGTCGCCGTTCGCACTACGATAAGACTGCCGAGCGCGTCCGGCTCGTGCCGCTCGCCGTCTTTCTCCGTCGTTGGCGCTACTTAACGGGAGGGGCGGCCGGTCGAAGCGAGCGTTTCGTGTCGAAGAACCCGCATGTCGGGCGTATCATGTAATGGCAGGATGACCTTATCCGACGAAGCTGTTGCGCGTCGACCCGGATGACGACGGGGTCAAGGCGCTGGTGAGCGCCGAAGAGGCGAGCGGCATAGCCCGCGACGACCGCACTTCGCATCATTGACTCCTCCACAACAAGCGAAGACATGATGCCTTTCGCTTTGATGAGCCTCGTTCCGTGTTCGTAAATTAGCCGCTGCACACGCCGTTGGCATGAGCGAGGCGATCGCCGAATATAAACTTGGGAGGTGCCCGCCTGCGGGAGGCCGCGCATGCGACGAGAAGAGAATCAAGTGCCGCGAAGTGAAATGCTGCTAGGCATAGGGGAGGTTGCCGCGCAACTAGGCGTGACCGCTCGGACGCTGCGTTTCTACGAGGATTCGGATCTCATTGAGCCCCGACGGATGGGCGCCACCCGCATCTACACACGCCGCGAGGTCGCGCGGATGCAGCTGATTCTGCGTGGCAAGCGGCTTGGCTTTTCGCTGCGCGAGATCACCGAGTTCCTGCAGCTCTACGACGCCGATCCGCAGCACCATGAGCAGCTGCGTGACCTCATCGTCGCCTCAACCTTTTCGCGCAGAGGCCGAAAGTTGCCAGATCAGCGATCTGCACGGCGACGGTTCGAAGCGGCAGCTGTAGGTTCGGAAGATCGGCGCTCGCGGTCCAGTGCAGGATCCCGGACATCGCCGCGACGACGTCGTCGACGGGGATCGGCCGCATGCTGCCGTCCTTTATACCGTCGAGAAGCAGAGTGCGATACTCTCGCCCGAGCTCTGCAAATCCGTCCTGCATCTCGACTTGGGCGACATGGCTGAGCCGACCGAGACCGACATGCGACGTCAGTGACGGCGTCGAGCCATGTCCGAGGCTGAGCACGACGCACCGGATCGCGCTATGCAGCACCTGTAGGCGTGAGGCTTCGGCCCGCTTGGCTTCCCGAACGATGCGCAGGTTGATCTCGTTCGCGCGTTCGAAGCAGGCGGCGACGAGCCGATCCTTCGAGCCGAACAGCCTGAAGATCGCGCGCTTGCTCAGACCTACCGCTTCGGCGATCTCCTCGGTCCGGGTTGCGCCCACGCCCTTGCGATTGAACAGTCCCGACGCGACACCGAGGAGGCGCTCGCGTTTTGCGCGCGAAACCGCCTCGCGATCGAAGAGGTCAACGGGTGCCAAGACCGAGCCCGCATCCACCTTCTCTATCGGCGATCCAGCGGCTTCATCGCTGGCGATGCCGTGGAGGAAGAACTCGATTGCCCCCGAGAGCACCGCTGGGAACGGTCGGCCAGGAAGGAGGCGGCGCTCCAGTGGCGCCCACATCGCCAGCCCGAGCACAGCGTTGGCGGCAACAGCCGGAATGATGGGGCGGAGAAGGCCGCGACGGGCGCCGTCCGCCGCGACTCCTGCGATGATCTCCACCAGTTCGCCGAGCCGACGTTCTATGATGCTACGCTTGGCAGCCGAGAGCACGCCGCGCTCCGAAATGACCGCGAGTTCGGGGAAGTCACCGTTGATCGTGGCGCGAAGGAACGCATCGAACACCGCGCCCTCGTCAGTCGGCTGCTCGCGCACGGAGTTGAACGTATCCCTTAGGACTTCAACCGTCCGCGCGTAGCAGGCGTAGAGTAACTCGTCCCTGTCCTCGAAGTGCGAGTAGAGAGCAGGGCGGGTGATGTTCAGATCGGCGGCGATATCGCCGAACCATTCTTCCGAGACGCCCGACGTATTGAGGTGACGGGCTGCGGCGTCGAGGATCGCGATCCGACGCGGCGAATCATCCGACCGGTTCAAACTTCCATTCCGGCTCGCCGCCTCCCTGCACTGGAGCGTTAGCATTGGCCGCAAGGCTTGACGACAGCCTTACTGATGGATGACAATGCGCACCCATAAGTAAGACTCGGTTTGTCGGAGTCGGGGAGTGGATTTCAATGTTCGCGTCAAGGATGCCGTACCCTCCCCTTCACCCTATCGAACCTCTTTCTTGCGCGTCGCAAACCGTTTCCGTGCCGTCGGCCTGCTCGGGCGCTAATCGGTGAGTGACCTGGCTGCGACACCTGCTCTGTCAGCATGGCTCGAGGCGCATATCCCAGGGCTCGCGTCACCGTTCACCCTCGTCAAGTTCCCAGGTGGCCAGTCGAACCCGACCTACCGCATCGAATCGTCAGATCGGACCGCCGTCCTGCGCCGGAAGCCGTTCGGTCAACTTCTCCCGTCCGCTCACGCCATCGAGCGCGAATACCGCCTGCTCGCGGCGCTGCATCCTCGCGGACTGCCGGTGCCGAAGCCGTTCGCGCTTTGCGAGGATATCGAGGTTGCCGGCGCGCCGTTCTATGTGATGGAGTTGGTCGAGGGGCGTACCCTGTGGGACGGTAGCCTGCCTGGCGCTCCACCGGAGGAGCGCCGGGCAGTCTACGACGCGATGATCGATACGCTGGGCGCGCTTCACAGGATTGATCCGGCCGGCGTCGGTCTCGGCGACTATGGACCTCCGGGAAACCACTTCGCTCGCCAGATTGGGAGATGGTCCCACCAGTACCGGGCCTCTCAGACCGACGAGATAGATGCGGTCGAGAAGCTGATTGAGTGGCTACCGAGCTCGGTGCCCGAGCAGACGCAGACCCGGATCATCCACGGCGACTATCGCCTCGATAACCTGATCTATGCGCCGGTCGCGCCGGTCGTCTCCGCGATCCTCGACTGGGAACTGTCGACGCTTGGCGATCCGCTTGCCGATGTCGCCTACCTGATGCTCAACTGGGTGCTGCCTCATACCGCCGGCAAGGCGACGATCGGCGGTCTCGACTTCGATGGACTCGGTATTCCCGACCGCGACGCCGCGCTCGACCGCTACTGCCGCGCGGCCGGCCGAGACGATGTGCCGAAGCTCGACTGGTACCTGTCTTACAGCATCTTTCGCGCGGTCGGCATCTTGCAAGGGATCAAGAAGCGAATGGAAGGCGGCAATGCGTCGAGCACGGAAGCAGCCAAGGTGGTCGCGCAGCTCCCCTCGCTGGCGGCGGCAGGCTGGAATTTCGCGCGCCGCGCCGGCGCGCCTAA
>CAXSHP010000018.1:0-4254 GCA_964236935.1 uncultured Sphingomonadaceae bacterium | reverse complement strand
TGAAGGAAAATATGACCGTCAGCCCAGCATTCGACCTCTCTGGCAAGGTCGCGATCGTCACCGGATCGTCCCGCGGCATCGGCCGCGCGATCGCCGAGCTTCTCGCGGAAATGGGTGCGCGGGTGGTGATCTCCAGCCGCAAGCAGGAAGCGTGCGAGCTGGTTGCGGACTCCATCAATGAACAGCACGGCGCAGGGACCGCGATCGCTGTGGCCGCCTCTATCTCGGACAAGGCAGCGCTCGAAAGCCTCGTTGAGCGTACCCTCTCGGCCTTTGGTCAGGTAGACGTGCTGGTCTGCAACGCCGCGACCAACCCCTATTACGGACCGATGGCGGGGATCTCGGACGAGCAATTCCTGAAGATCCTGACCAACAATGTCGTCGCCAACAATTGGCTGATCCAAATGTGCGCGCCCCGGATGCGGGAGCAGGGCGGCGGTTCGGTGATCGTGATCTCGTCGATCGGCGGCCTTCTGGGATCGGAGACGATCGGAGCCTATAACATCTCGAAGGCGGCGGACTTACAGCTGATCCGCAATCTCGCGGTCGAGTTCGGCCGCGATCGCATTCGGGTCAACGGCATCGCGCCGGGCGTGATTCGCACTGATTTCGCCCGCGCCATCTGGGAGAAACCCGGCGCCGAGGCGGCGTTCGCCAAGATGGCACCGCTCGCGCGGATCGGCGAGCCCGTCGAGATCGCTGGTGCCGCTGCCTTTCTTGCCGCTGGTGCTAGCGCCTATTACAACGAGAATGACGCCGGATCGGCACTTGCGGTCAAGCCGACGCCGGGAGAACAATATCCCGTCGAACTCATCTTCGGCCAACGGCCGCCGGCCGATCCGCACGTTACGAATGCCAACGTAGGCTTTAACAAGGTCCGCACCTGGACCGCCAACGCCGACTTGGAACAGCCGATCGGCGAAGGCACGCTGTCGGTCGTGGGCAATTACCGATACAGTCGGCAGAATTTCGGCAACGATTGCGACGGTACGCCGGTCGACGACTGCCGCTAGCCTCGGCACCGGCAAGCCCTTGCCGCCACCCTGGGCATGAGAATCCAGTGGACCGGCAAGGCATCCTCCGATCTCGTGCGGCTGCACGAGCATTTGCGGCCGGTCGCCCCCGACGCGGCGGCAAGGGTCATCCAGCAACTCGCCCGCGCGCCCGATCGGCTGCTCGACTATCCGCGGATCGGCGAGAAGCTGGACGCCTATGCGCCGCGCGAGGTCCGGCGGATCATCGTCGGCAATTACGAGCCGCGCTACGAGATTGCGGACGCGACGATCCTCATCCTGCGCCTCTGGCACTGCCGCGAGAACCGCAGCTTCGAGTCGGACGAGTGATGATCGTGCCGACCGACAACAGCGCTACGACGCAGCACGCCCCTATCTACGCTACGTGGCGATGCACCGTTTGCGACGGAGGCCGCTGACGGGCAGTTTTCGCGAATGGCCCTATCTCGCAAACGCCGTTTCCGCGCGCCGCGCGGATGGCCGGAAGGTCTCGATGGCCTACACGACTGCATGGCAGCCACAGCCGCAGCGGCGCTCGTCCACTGCGGCTGTCAGCGCGAACGGCCCGATCGTCGTCACCGACGAATGGCCCGAGCAAGTCCCGATGGGCGACGCCGAGCTGCGCATCCTCGAAGGCCATCTCCGCGAGGAACTGGACGCGTTGTTCGGTCCCTTGCCGTGAACTAAGGAGCCTTGCGTCATGACCCGCGCCGTCCTTGAACAAGCGGAGATGCCAGTCGTCGCCACCGCCCGTGCCGCGCTCTACCTGCGCGTTTCGACCCCCCGCCAGGCGGACCATGATTTGTCGATCCCCGACCAACGCCGCCAGCTTGAGGGCTATTGCCTCTCGCAAGGCTGGGAAGTCGCGGCTGAGTTCGTCGAGCCGGGCGTGTCGGGCACCGATGATCGTCGGCCCGCCTTTCAGGAGATGATCGATGCGGCGCTGGAGAAGCCTCAGCTGTTCCAAACAAGCGTTGTCCATAGCTTCTCGCGCTTTTTCCGCGACCAGTTCCAGTTCGAGTTCTACCTGCGCAAGCTCGCGAAGAACGGCGTCCAGCTCGTCTCCATCACGCAGGTGATCGGCGATGACCCGGCGAGCGAGATGATGCGGCGGATCATGACGCTGTTCGGACCGAACTGCGGCGCACCCTCACCGCCGCCTCTGGCGTAGAGGCGCTGTGCTAAGGAACTAGAGTCGGTTTCATCTTGGCTGAATCGTTCCCCGGCGAAGGCCGGGGCCCAGTTGCGGGACCTGATTGCCGGTGCTGTACTTCGCCACCATAGCCTTCTCAACTGGACCCCGGCCTTCGCCGGGGAACAGCATCATCAATCTAACTGAAAACGAGTCTAGTGGTTTTGGACCGAAATGGTGCCGGGTGTCGGACTCGAACCGACGACCTACCGATTACAAATCGGTTGCTCTACCAGCTGAGCTAACCCGGCGTCGGCGCCTGAATGCGTCAGGGTACTCCGAAGGTCCAGCCCTCGGTGGCGGCGAGGTGCGGATCGAGGCCCGCGGGCGACCATAAGGCCTGGTCGGCAGCGGCGCGGCGGAGCCAGGCGGCGGTGACGATCGCATCGGTGCTGTGATCGTCGTAACGTTTGAGCGGGGTGGGGCGCGCTGCCGAGCGCGGCGAGCGCGGCATCGAGCGCGGCGGCATCGCGCAGCTTGCTGCGGCCGCGCGCCACTCCCGCGGCGCGCGCGGCCACGGTGGTGTAGATCTCGACGAGCACGGCCCCCGTCGCGGGAACGGGATCGAACGGCCAGTTCGGAACGTGACCGTCGAGCCGGTGGAGCAGACGCATGCCGGTCAGGCTTGATTTGCCGACCTGCGCCGCGCCGACGAGGTTGAAGCCGCTCTGTGGGGTGATCCCGAACGCGTCGCGCACGCGGCGCTCGGTCACGCGCAGCCGCCCGCCGGGGCGGAGGCCGAAGCGATCGCCGAGCCGGCCGCCATGGCGGCGAAAGTGACGGCTGGCTTGCGCGTGATCGACCAGCCCGGCCGCCGCGAGATGCGGATCGGCGTCGCACAATCGCTCGACCAGCGCCCACAGGCCGCGTGCGTCGGACGGGCTGTCGGACCAGCCGGGGAAATAGGCGCCTTCGTCGACAAACGGCAATGCGGCGGAGAAGTCGATCCCGATCAGCATGTCCGCTGCCTTCCGATCGCGAATCCAGTCGAGCGCGCCCGGACGCGACCATCCCTCCGGCGGCCGGATCAGGGCAGGGGCGGCACGTCCCGCGTCGCACACCGCCACCGCGATGCCCGACTGCCGCGCGCCTTTGGCCCCGGACCAATCGAGGCAGGCGAAGCGGGCGAAGCGGCGCATCAGCCTCGGCGTTCCGCGCGCAATCGCTCCCAATGCGCCAGCCGCTCGCCGATCTTCACCTCGAAGCCGCGCGGGGAGGGGAGATAATAATCCTGCGGGTCCATGCCCTCGGGCCAGTAATTGTCGCCCGAGAAGCTCTCCGCGGCGTCATGGTCGTAGGCATAGTCCTTGCCGTAGCCGATCGTTTTCATCAGCTTGGTCGGGGCGTTGAGGATGTTCTTGGGCGGCATCAGCGAGCCGGTGTCGCGCGCCGAGCGCCACGCCGCCTTCTGCGCGACATAAGCGGCGTTCGATTTGGGCGCGGTCGCGCAATAGAGGCAGGCCTGCGCGATCGCCAGTTCGCCCTCGGGTGAGCCGAGGAAGTCGTAGCTCTCCTTCGCGGCAAGGCACTGGACGAGCGCCTGCGGGTCGGCGAGGCCGATGTCTTCGGAGGCGAAGCGCACCAGGCGGCGCAGCACGTACAGCGGCTCCTCGCCGGCGACGAGCATCCGCGCGAGATAATAAAGCGACGCCTGCGGATCGGAGCCGCGCAGCGATTTGTGGAGCGCCGAGATCAGATTGTAATGCCCCTCGCGATCCTTGTCGTAGACCGCGACCCGGCGGTGAAGCAGCGCCGACAGCGCCGCCGGATCGAGCGGCGCGGGCACTTCGACCGAGAACAAAGTTTCGGCCTGGTTGAGCAGGAAGCGCCCGTCGCCGTCCGCGGTCGCGATCAAGGCATCGCGGGCGTCGGCGGTGAGCGGCAGCGCGCGGCCCTCGGCCGCCTCGGCGCGCTCGAGCAGGGTCCGCAGCGCCGTCGCGCCGAGCCGCTCGAGGATCAGCACCTGCGCGCGGCTGAGCAGCGCGGCGTTGAGTTCGAACGACGGGTTCTCGGTGGTCGCGCCGACCAGCGTGACCGTCCCGTCCTCGA